>NZ_JBHVVI010000247.1:0-4631 GCF_042883685.1 Kitasatospora sp. NPDC058190 | reverse complement strand
GCCGCGATCTCACCGATCGAGTGCCCCACCACGACATCGGGCCGCAGACCCCACGACTCCACCAGCCGGAACAGCGCCACCTCCAGCGCGAACAATGCCGGCTGCGCATACCCCGTGTCATCCAGCAGCGCGGCCTCCGCCGAACCCTCCGCCGCGAACAGCACCGGGCGCAGCGGCCCGGCCAGCCGTCCCTCGAAGCCGACGAGGACGGCGTCCAACGCGTCGGCGAACACCGTGTGGGTGGCGTACAGCTCCCGCCCGGCGCCGGGGCGCTGCGAGCCCTGGCCGGGGAAGAGGAAGGCGGTCTTCCCGCCCAGCGCCGAGCCCTGGACGAGCTGCGTCGCGGCCTGTCCGTCGACGAGGGCGCGCAGGCCCTGCGTCAGCTCGGCGCGGTTGGCGGCGAGCACGGCGGCCCGGTGGTCGAGCAGCGTGCGGGTGGTGGCGAGCGAGTGGCCGAGGTCGCGGACGGTCAGCTCCGGGTGCGCGGTGAGGTGGCCGAGCAGCAGGGCGGCCTGCTCGCGCAGCGCGGCGGGCGTCGCGGCGGAGAGCGGTACGGGCAGCGGCCGGTCGTCCGGGCGCTCCTCGGCCGGCTCGGCCGCGGGCGGCGCCTCGACGATCACGTGGGCGTTGGTGCCGCTCGCGCCGAAGGCGGAGACGCCCGCCCGGCGCGGGTGGCCGGTGGCCGGCCACGCGGTCTCCTCGGTGAGGAGCTCGGCGGCGCCGGCCGTCCAGTCGACGTGCGAGGACGGCGTGCCGACGTGCAGCGTGCGCGGCAGCATGCCGTGCTGCATGGCCAGCACCATCTTGATCACGCCGGCCACGCCGGAGGCGGCCTGGGTGTGGCCCAGGTTCGACTTCAGCGCGCCGATCAGGACGGGCCGTTCGCGGTCCTGGCCGTAGGTGGCGAGGAGCGCCTGGGCCTCGATCGGGTCGCCGAGCCTGGTGCCGGTGCCGTGTGCCTCGACGGCGTCGACCTCCGCGGGCGCCAGGCCCGCGTTGGCCAGGGCGCGCCGGATGACACGCTGCTGGGACGGGCCGTTGGGCGCGGTGATGCCGTTCGACGCGCCGTCCTGGTTGATCGCGGAGCCGCGCAGGACGGCCAGCACGCGGTGGCCCCGGCGCTCGGCGTCCGAGAGCCGCTCGACCACCAGGACGCCGACGCCCTCGGACCACGCGGTGCCCTCGGCGGCGTCGGAGAAGGTGCGGCAGCGCCCGTCCGGGGAGAGCGCCCCCATCTCGCCGAACTCGACGAAGCCGACCGGGCTCGACATCACCGTCACACCGCCCGCCAGGGCCAGCGAGCACTCGCCGGACCGCAGGGCCTGGGCGGCCAGGTGCAGGGCCACCAGCGAGGACGAGCACGCGGTGTCCACGCTGACCGAGGGCCCCTCCAGCCCGAGGGTGTAGGAGAGCCGGCCGGAGAGCAGGCTCGCGGACTGCGCGGTCTCGACGTGGCCGAGCTGGCCGATGGCCGGCCGGTAGTCGCCGCTGCCGCCGCCGATGAAGACGCCGGTGTCGCCGCCGCGCAGACCCGCCGGGTCGATCCCGGCGCGTTCCAGCGCCTCCCACGCGGTCTCCAGGACGAGCCGCTGCTGGGGGTCGACGACCATCGCCTCGCGCGGGGAGACCCCGAAGAAGGCGGCGTCGAACGCGGCCGCGTCGTACAGGAACCCGCCCTGCTGGGTGACGCTGCGCCCGCGCCCGTCGCGGTCGCCGTGGGCGAGCCGGTCGAGGTCCCAGCCGCGGTCCGCCGGGAACGGGCCGATCGCGTCGACGCCCTCCCGCAGGAGCCGCCACAGGTCCTCGGGCGACCGGACGCCGCCCGGGTAGCGGCAGCCCATGCCGACGATCACGATCGGGTCGTCGGTGTCGGCGGCGACGGCCGAGCGCTCCACCTCCCGCGCCTCGTCGAAGAGCTCGGAGCGGAGGTGGGCGGCGAGGGCCGCCGGGGTCGGGTAGTCGAACACGAGGGTGGCCGGCAGACGCAGGCCGGTCGCGGTGTTGAGCCGGTTACGCAGGTCGACGGCGGTCAGCGAGTCGAAGCCGAGGTCCTTGAACGGGTGGCCGGACGGCACGTCGTCGGCGTCGGCGTGGCCGAGCACGGCGGCCGACTCGGCCCGGACGATCGCCAGCAGCGCCTCGGTGCGCTCGGCCGCCGACCGCTCGCGCAGCCCGGCGCGCAGCGCGTCGGCCTTGCCGGAGGAGGCGCTCGCCTCCACCGGCTCCGCGACGACGCGGGCCTCGGGCAGGTCGGCGAAGAGCCGCGTCGGCCGGGCCTCGGCGAAGGCGGGCGCGAAGCGCTCCCACGCCACGTCGGCGACGGTGACGGCGTCGCCGTCGAGGGCGGCGGCGAGGGCCGTCAGGGCGCGGTCGGGCGACATCGGCGGCAGCCCGTTGGCCCGCAGGTGCGCGGCCAGGGAGTCGGGCGTGCTGCCCGCCCAGGCGCCCCACGCGACGGCGGTGGCGGGCCGCCCGGCGGTGCGGCGCCCCTGGGCGACGGCGTCGAGGAGCGCACTGGCGGCGGCCTCGTCGGCCCGGCCCTTCACACCCCAGGTGCCGGTGATCGACCCGAACAGCACGTAGGCGTCGAGCTCCCGGTCCGCGAACGCCCGGTCGAGCGCGTCGAGATCGGCGAGCAGCCCGGCGAGGTGGTCGGCGGGCTCTCCGGTCCGGCCCGTGTAGAGGACGGCCGAGAGGTCCGGCAGCCCGAGGACGGCGGCGACGGCCTCCGGGTCGCCGGGCGTGCCGGTGACGGGCGTCAGCTCGGCGCCGTACTCGGCGAGCTCGGTGCGCAGCCGGTCGACGGCCTCGCCGTCGACGGCGGTGTCCGCGGCGAGCAGCACCACCTGCCGGGCGCCCGCGTGGGCGAGCCAGCGGGCGGCGGGGGCCGCGTGGCCCTCCGGGTCGCCGACCACCAGGACGGTGCCGCGCGGGGTCCACGGGCGTGTGGAGTCGGACGTCGTGGCGCGCACGACGCGGCGGGCGAAGGCTCCGGCGGGGCGCAGCGCCAGCTGGTCCTCGCCGTCCCCGGCCGTCAGCAGGGCCCGCAGGCGGACCGCCGTGCGGGCGTCGGGGGCCTCGGGGAGGTCGATCAACCCACCCCAGCGCTGCGGGTGTTCGAGGGCGGCCACCCGGCCGATGCCCCAGGCGGCCGCCTGCGCGGCGTCCTGCGGGGCCTCGGTGTCGCCGACGGCGGCGGCGCCCCGGGTGAGGCACCACAGCGGGGCCTCGACGCCCGCCTCGCCGAGGGCGGCGAGCAGGGCGTCCGGCCGTGCGGGCGCGGTGGGCACGCCGCCGGCGGCGGCGAGCAGGGACACCACGCCGGTGATCGGCCCGGCGAGCGGAGCCGGGTCCACCGTGCCGTCCCCGTCGACCGCCACCCGCACGACGTCCGTGCCGAGGGCCGCGAGCACCGCGGACGTCCAGGCGTCGTCGTCCCGGTCGGCCGGGACGAGGGCCAGCCAGGTGCCCGGCAGGGCGTCCGGGCCGGTGGGGGCGGCGTACGGCTTCCAGACCGCGCGGTAGCGCAGCCGGTCGGCGTCCGTCCGCTCGCTCCGGCGGCGGCGCCACGCCGAGAGGGCGGGGAGCAGCGCGCTGAGCGACGTGTCGTCGTCGAGGCCGAGGGTCGTGCCGAGGGCGGCGGTGTCGGCGCGCTCGACGGCGGACCAGAACGCGGCGTCCGCCGGGTCGGCAGCGGCGACGGCCTCGGGTGCGCGCTCGGGCCAGTACAGCTCGCGCTGGAACGGGTAGGTGGGCAGGTCGACCCGGCGGGCGCCGGTACCGGCGAGCAGGGCGGTCCAGTCGACCGGGACACCCGCGACGTGCAGGCGGGCGAGGGCGGTGACCAGGGTGTGTTCCTCGGGCCGGTCGCGGCGGAGGGTGGAGGCGGTCACGCTCTCCGCGCCGAGACCCCGCTCGGCGAGGGCGGCGAGGACGCCGTCCGGGCCCAGCTCCAGGAAGGCGGTGGCGCCCGCGTCCTCCAGCGCCCGGACGCCGTCGGCGAAGCGGACGGTCTCGCGGACGTGGCGCACCCAGTACTCGGGGGTGCACAGATCCGCGCTCGCGTCGCCCGTCAGGTTGGAGACCAGCGGGATCGAAGGAGCCTCGTACGCGAGCCCGTCGAGGACGGCCCGGAAGTCGTCGAGCATCGGCTCCATCAGCGGCGAGTGGAAGGCGTGCGAGACCCGCAGGCGCGTGGTCCGCCGGTCGGCGAAGTGCGCCTCGATCGCCGCGACGGCTTCGGTGGCACCCGAGACCACCACCGACGTCGGCCCGTTCACCGCCGCGATGGAGACGAACTCGTCCAGCAGCGGGAGGACCTCGGCTTCCTCGGCCTCCACGGCGAGCATCGCGCCGCCCTCCGGGAGCGCCTGCATCAGCCGGCCGCGCGCCGCCACCAGCGTGCACGCGTCCTCCAGGGAGAACACCCCGGCCACATGGGCCGCGGCGATCTCGCCGATCGAGTGCCCGGCCACGAACTCCGGCCGCACGCCCAGGGATTCGACGAGCCGGAACAGCGCCACCTCGACCGCGAACAGCCCGGCCTGGGCGTACTCCGTCCGGTTCAGCGGCTCCGCGTCCTCGCCCCACAGCACGTCCCGCAGCGGCCGGTCCAGGAGCTGGTCCAGCCG
>NZ_JBHVVI010000246.1:0-4644 GCF_042883685.1 Kitasatospora sp. NPDC058190 | reverse complement strand
CGGGATTAGCCCTTGGGCTGTCCCCCACCCTGGGGCGGTGTTCGCCGACTCTGATCAGTCGGCGAACCCGGCCCTTGCCCTTTTCCGATGCCGCTGGGCGGAAGTGCGCCATCACACCTTCGCCTGGATACCCCAGCGGGTATTTGACGGAGGTGTCGCCGTGGAGTTACATTCGAGACCAAGATGCCCCGGGGGGTATATGGAGGACTGGCGTGACCCGTGAGATCGACCTCGACACCTTCGCCTCGGCCTGGGCCGACGGCGGTCTCGTCCTGGATGTGCGCGAGCCGGACGAGTACCAGGCGGGACACGTGCCCGGCGCGCTGCTCGTCCCGCTCGCGAAGCTGCCCACCTGGACCGACGCCCCGGCGGACCGGCCGGTGTACGTGATCTGCGCGAGCGGCAACCGCAGCCTGGTCGCCGCCGACTTGATGCGCGCCCGCGGTGTCGACGCCCGCTCGGTCGTCGGCGGCACCCGCGGCTGGGCCCGAGCCGGACACCCTCTCGCCACCGGCCCGCATTCGCACTGACCCGCCTCCGCGCCGCCCGGCGCACCCTCTTTCGCTCCTCGCGCACCTGAAGCCGCAGCCTGTCGCCGACCGGCCGCAGTCTCGCCCTGCCCGTTTCTATACCCCACCGGGTATATCAAGCCCGGTGTGAACCCTCAATCAGGAGGTTGTTTCCCGTGTTCTTCGCCCAGTACTACCTCGACTGCCTCTCCCAGGCCTCGTACATGATCGCCGACGAGTCCACCGGCAAGGCGGTGGTCGTCGACCCGCGCCGGGACATCTCCGAGTACCTGGCCGACGCCCAGGCACGCGGCTTCACCGTCGAGGCGGTCATCAACACCCACTTCCACGCCGACTTCGTCGCCGGCCACCTGGAGATTGCCGCCCGCACCGGCGCGTGGATCGGCTACGGGCAGCGCGCCGAGACCGAGTACGCGATCCGCCACCTCGCCGACGGCGAGCGGATCAGTCTCGGCGAGGTGACCCTGCAGATCATGGAGACCCCCGGCCACACCCCGGAGTCGATCAGCGTCCTGGTCTACGAACACGCCGCCGACGAGGTCCCCTACGGCGTGCTGACCGGAGACGCGCTGTTCATCGGCGACGTCGGCCGCCCCGACCTGCTCGCCTCGGCCGGCGTCACCGCCGAGGAGCTCGGCCGGATGCTCTACCGCAGCGTGCAGCACAAGCTGATGGGCCTGCCCGACGAGGTGCGGGTCTTCCCCGCCCACGGCGCCGGCTCGGCCTGCGGCAAGAACCTCTCCACCGAGAAGCAGTCCACCATCGGCGCCCAGCGCGCCACCAACTACGCCTGCCGGCCGATGAGCGAGGACGAGTTCGTCGCCATCGTCACCGCCGGACAGTCCGCCGCACCCGGCTACTTCGCGTACGACGCCACCCTCAACCGCCAGGAACGCGACCTGTTCGACCCCACCGCCGCGCCCCGGCCGCTGTCCCCGGAGGAGTTCCGCGCCGAACACGCCACCGGAGCGGTCGTGGTGGACACCCGCAGCCCGCAGGAGTTCGGTACCGGCCACCTGCGCGGCGCGATCAACATCCCCGCCGACGGCCGCTTCGCCGAACAGGCCGGCACCGTCCTGACCCCCGACAGCCGCATCCTCGTCATCGCACCGCAGAACCGCGAGGAGGAGATCACCACCCGCCTCGCCCGCATCGGATTCGACCACGTGACCGGCTACCTGCTGGGCCCCGACGACGCCCTCGCCGCCATGCCCGACCAGGTCGCCCCGGCCAGCCGCCTGACCGCCGACCAACTGCGCACCGCCCTCGCCGGCGACCAGCCCCCGGTGGTCCTGGACGTCCGCAACTGCGGTGAGCGCGCCGCCGGCCACATCGACGGCTCGATGCACATCGCGCTCGGCGAACTGCCCCACCGCCTGGACGAGATCCCCACCGACCGCCCCCTGGTCCTGCACTGCGCCGGCGGCCACCGCTCCTCCATCGCCGCCAGCCTGCTGCGCCACCACGGCTTCGAGGACGTCTCCGACGTTCTCGGCGGCTACGGCGCCTGGGCCCTGCTCGCCGAACCCACCACCACCTGACCGACCCCCTCAGACGCCGGGACCCGGCGCGCAGGCCGACCGTCATCAGCCCTGCGCGCCGGCCCCGGCCCCCGAACCGCCGGTGTCCGACGGGAGATGCCCTCACAGCCCCGCCGGACACCCGTGCCCCGCCATGCCCCGACACATACCCGGGCGGGTATTCCGCTCGGGTGCGGCCGAATCGACAACGGAGACGACATGACCACCGCCACCCGCACCCCCGCCGGCATCGACACCGCCGCCCTGAGGGAACTCACCAAGGACGGCAGCGGCCCGCGCCTGCTGGACGTACGTACTCCCGGCGAGTTCCACACCGTCCACATCCCCGGCGCCTACAACGTGCCCCTGGACACCCTGCGCGAGCACCGCGCCGAGCTGCTCCACCACCTCGACGAGGACACCGTCCTGATCTGCCGCTCCGGCGCCCGCGCCGCCCAGGCCGAGCAGGCGCTCTCCGAGACCGGGCTGCCCAACCTGCGCGTCCTTGAGGGCGGCATGGTCGCCTGGGAGGCGGCCGGCGGCCCGGTGACGCGTGGGGCGGCCCGCTGGGAGCTGGAACGCCAGGTGAGGCTGATCGCCGGTTCGATCGTGCTCGTCTCCGGCCTCGCCGGCCTCGCGATACCCGGCCTGCACCTGATCGGCACCGCCGTCGGAGCCGGCCTCACCTTCGCCGCCGTCACCAACACCTGCGCGATGGGCATGATGCTCGCCAAGCTCCCCTACAACCGCGGCCCGCGCACCGACATCAACTCGGTGATCGCCGCCCTCAGGAGCCGGCCGTGATCACCCTCGCCATCGCGGCCTCGCTCCTGATCGGGATCCTCCTCGGGATCCTGGGCGGCGGCGGATCCATGCTCACCGTCCCGATCCTGGTCTACCTGGCCGGCCAGGACACCAAGCAGGCCATCACCACCTCCCTGTTCGTCGTGGGCGTCACCAGCATCGCCGGCCTGATCTCCCACGCCCGCGCGGGCCGGGTGCGCTGGCGCACCGGAACACTGTTCGGCCTGGCGGGCATGGTCGGCGCCTACGCCGGCGGACGAGCGGCCGCGCACATCCCCGACACCGTCCTGCTGGTCGCGTTCGCGCTCATGATGCTCGCCACCGCGGCCGCGATGCTCCGCGGCCCCCGCAAGGCCGCGAAGCAGGCCCAGGGCGAACTCCCGCTCCACCGCCTGCTCCTGCAGGGCCTCGTCGTCGGCGCGGTCACCGGCGTCCTCGGCGCCGGCGGCGGCTTCCTCATCGTCCCCGCACTGGCCCTGCTGGCCGGCCTGCCCATGGGCATCGCCATCGGCACCTCACTGCTGGTCATCGCCATGAACTCCTTCGCCGGACTCGCCGGACACATATCCGGCGCGCACCTCGACTGGAACCTGGCCCTCGCCGTCACCGCCGCCGCCGTCCTCGGCAGCCTCATCGGCGGCCGCTACGCCGGACGCATCCCCCAGCAGACCCTGCGCACCGGATTCGGCTGGTTCGTCATCGCCATGGGCCTGTTCGTCCTCACCCGCCAGACCGGCCCGGCCGTCCTGGCAGCCGTCCCCGCGATCGCGGCCTGGGCGCTGATCCAGCGCAGGCGCGCACACCGGACCGAAAACCCACCCTCCGAAAGGGCGGTGGCACCCACCCCGGAACCCGCTATCCGCCACTGACTCCCACAGATACCCGCTGGGGTATCCTGAAAGGAAGCAGTAGGCATGCGCCAGGAGGAAACCGGTGAAGGTGGAAGAAGAAGCGACGAGCGCGGTCCTCAACCGGCTGCGCCGCGCCCAGGGGCAGCTTGCCGGCGTCATAGCCATGATCGAGGCCGGCCGCGACTGCAAGGACGTCGTCACGCAGCTTGCCGCCGTCTCCCGGGCCCTCGACCGGGCCGGCTTCAAGATCGTGGCCAGCGGCATGCGCCAGTGCCTGGCCACCGCGGACGGCGACGCGCCACCGATGTCCGAGGCCGAGCTGGAGAAGCTCTTCCTCGCCCTCGCCTGACCGAACCCGAGCGGCCCGACGGCACCACATCCGCCGACGGGCCGCTCGTGCGCTGCTCGCGGGGACTGCCGAACATTCACGCCAGGCCATTCGCCGTCGAGCAGTCCGGTGCGTCGTGTGCTTGACCGCTCCGTCCCTGGTCGGGAACTGAAGGCAAAACGGCTGGACCAGCGCATTCAGACCGCTGGGAGCGGGCGTTTCTTGAACGGGACGACGTTTTGCTCCGTGCTGGCGATCTGGTCGCCAAGCCGCTGGTTCTCCAGGGTGAGCTGGTTGACGACGCGGACCAAGGCCGGCACATCGCCGCGGAGCCGCTTGAGATCCGCGTTCTTCGAGGCGATCGTCTTCTTCAGCTCGGCGATCTCGGCCCGCAGGCGGGCTTCTGCGTCGGGGACGGCGCCACGCTGCCTGACGTGGTTGTCGAACTCGTTGCGCAGGTCGGGGTTCCGCTGGGTCAGCGCGTTGCGGGGAACTCCGGCGAGAGCTCGGGCACTCAGCTTTCCGTTTAACCTCGCAGGTCACCCGACCTGCTGATCTGCGCTTCTTCCCGGGACAGCGGAGGCGGCCGTTCTCCACGCTTCGAGATGTCG
>NZ_JBHVVI010000245.1:0-4696 GCF_042883685.1 Kitasatospora sp. NPDC058190 | reverse complement strand
GTCCAAGCACACCTGCTCGAACTCCTCAGCATTGACGAAACCCGACCCCGCTGGCTGGAGACCTAAAACCCCATGTGCGAAGTCCGGGACTAGCCTCGCCCGGCGGAGAGAAACGGTTCTGCGTTCGGTTTCAGTAGGAAACCCCTGGCAGACCGTGCAGCGGGGGAAAGGGACGTACGGTCATGACCACCTCGACAGCGCACCGGGAGACCACCTCGGGGGAGACGGCCGACGAAGGGGGTGACAGCCCCGAACCGGCCGGACCGAGCGGCCTGTCCGGCACCCTGGCCCGGCTCGGCCAGGGCCTCCGGACGGTCGGCAGCCGGTCCTACTGGACCACTCCGCGCCTGGTCAGAGGCCTCACCGCGCTGAGCCTGGCCACTCTGATCGGCCTCGGCGCCACCGCCACCACCGTGCTCGGCGGCGTCCGTGACGGCACCGACACCATCGGCCACCGGGCCGCCCCGCAGGCCACCCGCGCCGCCGACCTCTACTTCGCGCTCAGCGACATGGACGCCCAGGCCGCGAACCTGCTGCTGGTCGGCGCGGACCCGGACTACGCGACGCTGCGCAAGCAGACCCTGGACACCTACGAGCAGCGCCGCGCCCAGGCCGACGACGACCTCCAGCAGTCCGCCCAGGCCGCCTCCGCCGATCCGGCCGGTCAGCGCGCCGTCCAGCTGGTGCTGGGCAAGCTCGGCAGCTACGAGGTCCTGGTGGCCCGCGCCCAGCTGCTGGAGGAGCAGGCCAAGGCCCCGGCCGGCCAGCCCTCGGCAGCCGCCCTGGACGCCTACCGGCAGGCCACCGACCTGCTGCGCCAGCAGCTGCTGCCCGCCGCGGACCAGGTCACCGCTGCCAACCAGGCCACCGTCGACCGGGTGTACGGCGAGCAGCGCGACGCCATGGGCTCCGGCTGGTGGTGGGTGTTCGCGGTCGGTCTGCTCGCCCTCGCCGCGCTGGTCGGGCTCCAGCGTGCCCTGTTCGTGCGCTACCACCGGGTGTTCAACCCGGCGCTGGCCGCCGTCACCCTGCTGACCGGCATCGTCATGGTCGCCGGGCTGTACCTGGTGGGCCGTGCCGACGACCACCTGGTGACCGCGAAGAGCGACGCCTACGACTCGGTGATAGCGCTCAGCCGGGCCCGCGCCGTCGCGTACGACATGAACGCCGACGAGAGCCGGTACCTCACCGACCCGACCCGCGCGACGATGTACGCGCAGGCCTACCTCGACCAGAGCCAGGCGATCGTGCACCTGGACGGCGTGACCCTGGCGAGCTACGACGACCGGCTGCAGGAGGCCGTGACCCGGTACCGGTCGAACCACGGGAAGGTCCCCTTCGGCGGGTACCTGGGCAGCGAGCTGAACAACCTCACCTTCGCCGGCGAGCGGGACGCCGCCGAGCGGGTGCTGGGCGCCTTCCAGGAGTACCAGCTGACCGACCACAAGATCCGTGACCTGCGCGACGGGGGCAAGCTCAAGGACGCGATCACGCTCAACACCGGGCTCGCCAAGGGCCAGTCCAACTACGAGTTCGAGCAGTTGAGCACGGCCATGGGGGACACCATCACGATCAACCGGCGGGCGATGGAGACGGCGGTCGCCGAGACCGACAGCGACCTCGACGGCACCACGGCGGCCCTGGCCGGCGGCGCGCTGGCGGTGGCGCTGGGCCTCGTCGCGCTGGGGGTGCGGCCCCGGCTGCGCGAGTACCGCTGATCCGGAGCGGGGGGCCCGGTGGCGATCGGCGGATCGTCACCGGGCCCCGCTGCGCCCCGTACGGGCAGGGGTGTCCGGAAGCCGTGAGGGCGTGCCACGGTGTGCCGGATTGACAAACACCCTTGCCGTCCCGGCGAATGGCAGGCATGGCCGACGAAGAATTCGAGAACGTCCTGACCACGGTGGGCCCCCGGCTACGGGCCCTGCGCCGGGAGCGCGGCACCACGCTCGCCAAGCTGTCCGCCGCGACCGGCATTTCGCTCAGCACGCTGTCCCGGCTGGAGTCCGGGCAGCGCAAGCCGACCCTGGAGCTGCTGCTGCCGTTGGCCCGGGAGTACCGGGTGCCGCTGGACGAACTGGTCGGCGCCCCGGCCACCGGCGACCCCCGGATCCATCCGCGCCCGGTGACCAGGAACGGCCAGACGATCGTCCCGCTCACCCGCCACCTCGGTGGTCTGCACGCGTACAAGCACATCGTGCCGCCGGGGCGGAACACCGGGCCCGGGCTGGAGTTGAAGGTCCACGAGGGCTACGAGTGGCTGTACGTGCTGTCCGGGCGGCTGCGGCTGGTGCTCGGCCCGCACGACCTGGTCCTGACGGCCGGTGAGGTCGCCGAGTTCGACACCCGCACCCCGCACGCCTTCGGCAACGCCGGTTCGCAGCCGGTGGAGTTCCTCAGCCTGTTCGGTCCGCAAGGTGAGCGCATCCATGTCAGGGCGCGCCCGGGAACCTCTGTTCGGTAGGTTCGTTCCCTGACAGGGGGTTCCCGCTTCGGGCTCCCGCCAGGCCGTCGGGAGGGGCCGAGTACATGAGTGTGGAGCAGAGCACGGAGTCCGGCGAGAGCGGTGGAACGAAGGAGCGGGCGGAGCCGGACGATGGGGCCGGGCAGGCCGGGGCCGGCGAGGCGGCGGAGGCCGGGACGGGGGACGCGGAGCAGGGCGAGAAGCCCGCGCGCAAGAAGCGCCCGTTCTGGCAGGAGCTGCCCATCCTGCTGGTGATCGCCCTGCTGCTCTCGCTCGGCATCAAGACCTTCTTCGTGCAGGCCTTCTCCATCCCCTCAGGTTCGATGGAGAACACCCTGCACATCGGGGACCGGGTGCTGGTCGACAAGCTCACGCCGTGGTTCGGCGCCGAGCCGGAGCGCGGTGAGGTGGTGGTCTTCCGCGATCCGGGCGGCTGGCTGGAGGGCACGCCGACGCAGGACGACGGCTTCACGGGCACCGTTCAGAAGGTGCTGAGCACCGTCGGCCTGATGCCCTCGGCGGACGAGAAGGACCTGATCAAGCGGGTCATCGCGGTCGGCGGGGACACCGTCGAGTGCAACGCGGGCAGCCCGGTGAAGGTGAACGGCGTCGCACTGGACGAGCCGTACCTGTTCCCCGGTGCGACGCCCTGCGACAACGACCCGGTCGGCACCGTCACCGTGCCCAAGGGCAAGCTCTGGGTGATGGGCGACCACCGCAACAACTCGCGGGACTCCCGTCCGCACCACAACGAGACCGGGGACGGGTTCGTGCCGGTGGGCAACGTCGTCGGCCGGGCCTTCGTGGTGGCGTGGCCGATCGCCGACTGGTCCACCCTGCCCGTCCCGGACACCTTCGACAAGGTGTCCTCCGGAGCCGCGGCCGCCCCGGTGGAGGCGCCTCCGGCGCCGGCCGCGCTCGCCTTCGCGGGTGTCGTCCCGATCGCTCTGTGGCGGCGCCGGCGGTCGCGCCGGGCCGCCCGCCGAGACGACGTACGGGCTTCGCCGGAACTCCACCCGCAGTGCTCTACACGACTGTAGAGTTCCGGCGACGAGCCGCCGCCCCGGTTGCGGCCGCAGCCGGGGCGGGCGGGTCGGGAGGCGGAACCGTGGTGGAGAGTCGGCGAAGCCCCGCACCGGCCGTGGAACCGGCCGACGCCGAGGTCCGGTGGGTGTACCAGCCGGTCGAGGTCGACCTCGGCGACGGCGCCTGGGCGCCCGGCCGGATCAGTGGCTGGTGGCGGGACCCGACCGGGCGGCAGTGGTGCCGACTGCGGGTCAGCCGCAGCGGTCAGCCCGCCGGTTGGCGACTGTTCGAGCCCGAGCGGATGCTGCTGCTGCCGGTCTCCGGATTGTGAGGCTCCGGTGGGGAGTTCTTGGCGGAACCGTTCGAAGACCCCTGTCGTCCCTGGCATCGACCGCCGAACAGGCCACTTTCAGCAACCGGGGACGACGTGAGTTCCGAGATCTACTTCAGCAACAACTACCGCGACCTGTGCGAGCAGTACGGAACGGGCGCCGGCTTCCAGTTCGAGTTCTCCTGCTACCGCTGCTCCGACACCTGGCGCTCGCCGTTCGAACGGTTCACCACCGGCCAGGTGGCGGGCTGGATAGGCAAGGGCGTCAGCGCCGCCTGGAACCTCATCGGCGGCAACGCCAACACCATCAGCAACGCCGCCGACGGCCTGGCCGGTCAGACCTGGGGCACCTCGCGTGACGCCGCCTTCCAGCGCGCGATCGACAACGCCCAGACCCACTTCAACCGTTGCGGCCGTTGCACCCACTACGTCTGCGGCCGCTGCTTCGACCCGGCCCAGGGCCTGTGCTTCAACTGCGCCCCGGACACGGCGGCCGAGGCGTTGGCGGCGCAGCGGCGCGGCCTCAACGACATGGTGTCGGACCGGGCGTACCAGGCCGGGCAGCAGTCCGGGGCGGAGTTCGACGTGCGGACGCCGCGGCAGTTGGTCTGTCCGCAGTGCCAGACCGAGACACACGGTACGGCGTTCTGCCCGGGCTGCGGGTTCAAGCTGGCTCAGCCCGTCCAGTGCGCGCAGTGCCACAAGGACGTGCCGGAGGGCGCCGCGTTCTGCCCGTCCTGCGGGACCAGGCGCTGAGTTCCTCCCGAGTGCGACGGGCGGGGTGACCCCCCGGCCGAAACGGGCGGTGCGCCCGCGGGCGTGGGGTGCGCGGGCGCCCCCCCGGCCGTGGTACGCCCGGCCGGCTCAGCCGGAGGGGA
>NZ_JBHVVI010000244.1:0-4834 GCF_042883685.1 Kitasatospora sp. NPDC058190 | reverse complement strand
GGGTTAGAGCAGCTGACTCTTAATCAGCGGGTCCGGGGTTCGAGTCCCTGGCGGCGCACAGACAGCCGGAAGGCCCCTTGCGAAAGCAAGGGGCCTTCCGGCGTTTCCCGTCGCAAGACGTCTCCGGTGCGTCCGGTGCGAGAGCCGGCGAGCCGGGCCGCCCGCCGGAGCGGACGGCCCGGCCGGGGCTCAGCGGCCGCGCAGCGCGCGGTAGCGGGCGACCAGCGCCGCGGTGGAGCTGTCCAGTTGCTCGCCGCCCTCGCCGGTGAGCAGCACCGGCTCGATCCGCTTGGCGAGCACCTTGCCCAGCTCGACGCCCCACTGGTCGAAGGAGTCGATGTTCCAGATCGCGCCCTGGACGAACACCTTGTGCTCGTACAGCGCGACCAGCTGGCCGAGCACGGACGGGGTCAGCTCGCCGGCCAGGATGGTGGTGGTCGGGTGGTTGCCCCGGAAGGTCTTGTGCGGGACCAGCTCGGCCGGCACGCCTTCGGCCGCGACCTCCTCCGGGGTCTTGCCGAAGGCCAGCGCCTGGGTCTGGGCGAAGAAGTTGGCCAGCAGCAGGTCGTGCTGGGCGACCAGGCCCGGCAGCAGGTCGGCGACCGGCCGGGCGAAGCCGATGAAGTCGGCCGGGATCACCTTGGTGCCCTGGTGGAGCAGCTGGTAGTAGGCGTGCTGGCCGTTGGTGCCGGGGGTGCCCCAGACCACCGGGCCGGTCTGCCAGTTGACCGGGGTGCCGTCGCGGGTCACCGACTTGCCGTTGGACTCCATGTCCAGCTGCTGCAGGTAGGCGGTGAACTTGGACAGGTAGTGCGAGTACGGCAGCACCGCGTGCGCCTGGGCGTCGAAGAACGCGCCGTACCAGACCCCGAGCAGGCCGAGCAGCAGCGGGACGTTCTGCTCCGCCGGGGCGGTGCGGAAGTGCTCGTCGACCAGGTGGAAGCCGTCCAGCATCTCGCGGAAGGCGTCCGGGCCGATGGCGATCATCAGCGAGAGGCCGATCGCCGAGTCGTAGGAGTAGCGGCCGCCGACCCAGTCCCAGAACTCGAACATGTTGGCGGTGTCGATGCCGAAGTCCTGCACGCCCTGGGCGTTGGTGGACAGCGCCACGAAGTGCTTGGCCACCGCCTCGGTGCCGGCGCCCAGGCCGGTGAGCAGCCAGTCGCGGGCGGAGATCGCGTTGGTGATGGTCTCGATGGTGGTGAAGGTCTTCGAGGCCACGATGAACAGCGTCTCGGCCGGGTCGAGGTCGCGGACCGCCTCGTGCAGGTCGGCGCCGTCCACGTTGGAGACGAAGCGGACGTCCAGGTCGCGCTTGGCGTACGAGCGGAGCACCTCGTAGGCCATCGCGGGGCCGAGGTCGGAGCCGCCGATGCCGATGTTGACGACGGTGCGGATCGGCTTGCCGGTGTGGCCCTTCCACTCGCCGCTGCGGACCCGGTCGGCGAAGGCGGCCATCTTGTCCAGGACGGCGTGCACGCCGGGGACGACGTTGACGCCGTCGACCTCGACGACGGCGTCCCGCGGGGCGCGCAGCGCGGTGTGCAGGACGGCGCGCTGCTCGGTGTTGTTGATCTTCTCGCCGCGGAACATGGCGTCCCGCAGTTCGGCGACGCCGGTGGCGGCGGCGAGCTCGCGCAGCAGCTCCAGCGTCTCGTCGGTGACCAGCTGCTTGGCGTAGTCCACGTGCAGGTCGCCGACCTGCAGGGTGTAGCGGCTGCCGCGCTCCGGGTCGGCGGCGAACAGCTCGCGCAGGTGGGTCTCGCCGAGCTCGTCCCGGTGCTTGGCCAGGGCGGCCCACTGCGGGGTGCGGTCGAGCGGGGTGCGGGCGTCGGCGCGGGTCTCCGACATCGGTGGGTCCTCGATTCATCTGGGTGCAGAAACCGGCAGGGCCAGGCGTGAGGGTTCTTCGCGAGGTCGTGCGGGTACTGGTGGTGCGCCGACTCCGTTGACGGCCTGCCCGGGATCAGCCTATGCAACCCCGGGGGCGGTCGCGCACATTCCGCCCGGCGCGCGCGGACTGCCCGTCACTTCCGTTCCGTCCTCAGGTCCAGCCCGCGCAGCACCTGGTCGACCAGCTCCGGGTCGGCGCCGAGTTCGCTGCGGGCGACGAGCATCTCGCGCCGGGAGGCGGCGATCATCTCCTGTTCGACGTCCCGGGCGGCCCGCCACTGGGCGAGACGCAGCTTGGCCTCGGCGGCGTCCTCCTCGGCGTACTCCTCCGGGCAGAGCCGGGCGAGCCGGTCGTGCTGACGGTCCCGCAGCCGGTCGGCGACCTCGGCGGGCAGCTTGTCCTGCTCCTCCAGCTCGCCGAGCCGACTGAGCCCGGCCTTGGCGGCCCGCCACCAGAGCTGACGCACGGCCTGCTCGTGCTTGTCCTGGTCGATGTCCAGCTCCAGCCGCTTGGCCAGCCAGGGCAGGCTCAGGCCCTGGACCAGCAGGGTGAACAGCACCACGCTGAAGGCGATGAAGACCAGTCGGCCGCGCTCGGGGAAGTCCGCGCCGGAGTGCAGGGTGAGCGGGATGGCGAGGGCCAGGGCGACGGTGGCCACGCCGCGCATGCCGGACCACCAGAGGATCACGCTCTCCTTCCAGCTGAACGGGGTGTCCTCGTCGTCGCCGCGGCGCAACTTCCGGGACACCCAGCCGGCCGGCAGCAGCCAGAGCAGCCGGACCACCACGACCACCGCGATGACCACGGCGGCGTCGCCGATGAAGCCGGTCCAGCCCTTGCCGGCCTCCTTGAGCACCGTGGCCAGCTCCAGGCCGATCAGGCCGAAGGCGACGCCGGTGATCAGGATCTCGACGACCTCCCAGAAGGCGTTGCCGACCAGCCGGTAGGACACGGCGTCGGCGTCGGCGGCCCGTTCGGCGAGGTAGAGCGCGCAGACCACGACGGCGAGCACGCCGGAGCCGTGGATCTCCTCGGCGAGGGCGTAGGCGGCGAAGGGCACCAGCAGGTTGAGCGCGACCTGCTGGGTCGGGTCGTCCAGGCGTTCGGCGAGCTTGGCGTTCATCCAGCCGAGGGCGACGCCGACGACCACGGCGAGCACGGCGGACAGGACGAAGCGCAGCACCGCGTTGCCGACCGAGAAGTCGCCGCTGACCATGGCCTCGATGGCCAGCGAGTAGATGACGATCGCGGTGACGTCGTTGAACAGGCCCTCGCTCTCCAGGATCGCCACCAGGCGCCGGGGCAGGCCGACGCTGCCGGCCACCGCGACGGCGGCGACCGGGTCGGGCGGGGAGACCAGCGCACCGACCGCGATGGCGGCGGCCAGCGGCAGCGCCGGCAGCAGCCAGTGCACCGTGCCGGCGACCGCGATCGTGGTGACCACGACGAGGGCGACGGCCAGCAGCAGGATCGAGCGGATGTTGGCCTTGAAGTAGCGGACCGAGGAGCGCCGGGCGACGGCGAAGATCAGCGGCGGCAGGACCAGCGGGAGGATCAGCTCGGGTTCGAGCGAGACGTCCGGGATCTGCGGGACGAGCGCCATCGCGATGCCGAGCAGGGTCATCAGGACCGGTTGCGGCACCCCCGTCCTGCGGGCGAGTGGCATGGTCACCACGGAAGCGAGCAGCACCAGGAAGAACAGGGGCAGCTGGCCCACGGGGCGGTTCCTCTCGACGGCGGACGGCTGAGCGCCGCCCAGGATAAATCTGACAATGCACCCATATGTGGAGACGCGCCGAACGGCGGCTTGACCTCAAGCGGACTTCACGTTTGAAGATCGAGGACGTTCGAACGGCGAGCTGGCGAGAGGAGCGTCCCCATGAAGGCGGTCACCGTGGTGCGGTCCGGCGGTCCCGAGGTCCTGCGGGCCACCCGGGTGCCCGACCCGGAGCCCGGACCGGGCGAGGTCCGGGTGCGGGTCTACGCCGCCGGGGTGCAGCCGGTGGACCTCGCGATCCGGGAGGGGTTCCGGCCGCCGGGGCTGGCGGTCGAACCGCCGTTCACGCTCGGCAACGAGTTCGCCGGAGTGGTGGACCGGCTGGGCCCGGGCACCGAGGGCTGGCGGGTCGGCGACGAGGTGCTGGGCTTCCGGGTGCTGGACTGCCAGGCCGAGCTGGTCACGGTGGACGCCGCCCAGCTGGTGGCCAAGCCCGCCGCGATGCCCTGGGAGCAGGCCGGCTCGCTCTCCGCCTCCGGCCAGACCGCGCACATGGCGCTCGCCCAGCTCGGGGTCGGCCCCGGCGACGCCCTGCTGGTGCACGGCGCCTCCGGCGGGGTCGGCACCGTCGCCGTCCAGGTCGCCCGGGCCTGGGGCGCCACCGTCATCGGCACCGCGAGCGAGCGCAACCACGAGTACCTGCACGAGCTGGGCGCGATCCCGGTCGTGTACGGCGAGGGGCTGGTCGAGCGGGTCCGGGCGGCGGCGCCGCAGGGGGTGACCGCGGCCTTCGACGCGGCCGGACGGGGCGCCCTGGCGGCCTCGGTCGAACTGGTCGCCGACAAGGACCGGATCGGCACCGTGGTCGACTACCCGGAGGCCGAGCGGCTGGGCGTGCGGGGGCTGCGGGCGCCGCGGACGGCCGAGCGGCTGGCCGAGCTGGTGCGGCTGTGGGAGGCGGGCGGGCTGCGGCTGGAGGTCGCCGAGGCGCTGCCGCTGGAGAAGGCCGCGCAGGCCCACCGGCTGGTCGCCACCGGGCACGTCCGGGGCAAGGTGGTGCTGACCGCCTGAGCGGGCGGGGGCCGCCCGGGCCGATTGTGTGTTTCGGCCGCTGACCAGGTAATGTTCTCCACGTCAGCAAGCGCCGCTAGCTCAGTTGGTTAGAGCAGCTGACTCTTAATCAGCGGGTCCGGGGTTCGAGTCCCTGGCGGCGCACAGACAGC
>NZ_JBHVVI010000243.1:0-4911 GCF_042883685.1 Kitasatospora sp. NPDC058190 | reverse complement strand
TCGCCACGGTCGTGGCGACGCGCCCTCGGTTGAGCATCGGTCGGGTCAGTCCTGGAGGGCGACCACGGGGGCGACCATCAGCTGGGTGCGGCGCGGGTTGGCCGTGCTGGCCGGCAGCTCGGTGCCGTAGGTGACGACGTCCTCGGACTTGCGGGCGCCCGGGATCTTGCTGAAGTCCTCGACCGAGGCCAGCGTGGTCCGGCGCGGGTTCGCCGTGGAGCGGCAGGACAGCGTGGACTTGGTGGCCTTCTTCGCCAGGGACATCGAGAGCACCTCGTGGTCGTGGCCGGGCGGATCCGCGCGGGATCGGCACCGGCCTGAGTGGTTCCGATTGATTCGGAGGGGTTCTGGGCAGGCTGATCGGGGCCGCGCCCAGGCGACAGCCAGGTTACGAGATCTCATTCCACAGAGACCGTGACCAAAGCTACACATTAGTCTGTGATTTTGCTCACAAATTGATCAGCAAATCGCAGATATCCGACATATCGCCGCAACGGAATTTCCCGGCAATCCACCCATAACGGGCATTCCAGCAGGTCTGCGACTCTTTTCGATCTACGGCCTGGTTGGCATGTATCCGGCGAGTGTCCGAAAAAGGCGGTATTCCGGTCCGGTTACCGCACAGTCAGTGAAAAGACGCATGCGGTCGGTAGTACCGGGCGCCTGGTTCCGGCGGCCCTTGTTGGGATTCCCCGGCTGTGCTGGAATGCCACGGACCGTGGGTAGGGAGCAGTCCACCCCGGCGACCCGCTCTCCCGGACCGGCCGGGGTGCGGATGGAAACTCGACACCGTCCAGGCCGTGGCGACGCGGCGGGACGCCCGGTCCAGAGGTTGCGACGCCAGTGCAGGGACGTTTCAAAAGGGGTAGCGGCGCCGCGGGGAACCCGGAGTCGCGCGAGCCTGTGGCAGCCCCTCAACAGGCGGCGGCCCCCGGCGGCCCGGCCGACCCGGTGACGCCCGAGTCCCCCGGTCGTCCGGAGGAGGACGGCCAGGACCGCAAGTCCACCAGGGACAAGCTCCGGACCACCCTGACCAGGCGACGCGCCACCGGTCTGAGCCGGCTCGCGATGCGCAACTGGCGCATCCGCACCCGCCTGATCGCTCTGCTCGCGCTCCCCGTCCTGGTCTCGCTGGTCCTCGGTGGCCTGCGCATCCAGACCTCGATGCAGAACTCGCAGCAACTCGCCCAGATGGCCAACCTGTCCGACCTGGCCAAGAAGGCGACCAACCTCGCGGACGCCCTGCAGACCGAGCGCGACCTCAGCGCCGGCTACATCACCAACCGTCCGAACGACCCGCTCGACGACGAGATCGCCACGGCCCGCAAGTCGACCGACGACCTCAGCCGCACCTTCACCACCTCCTCGGACAAGTTCGAGAACCTCGACCTCTCCGGTGGTAAGGCCCTGCTGTTCCAGATCCGCAAGGACCTGAACTCGATCGCGGACGCCCGGAACACGCCGTACCAGAACAACCAGAACATCCAGGCGACGATCACCGCCTACGACGTGATCATCCGCGACCTGCTGTCCATCACCCAGGACATCGCGCTCGCCTCGAACAACAAGGACCTGCTCGTCGCCACCCGCGCCCTGCAGCAGTTCTCGCTGGCCAAGGACGCCACCTCGCAGCAGCGCGCGCTGATCAGCGCCGGTCTCGCCAACCCCAAGGGTCCCGACCTCAGCCCCAGTGACGAGTCCTTCGGCATCCGCCTGCGCACCTCGTACGACAACTCGCTGACGAGTTTCAACAACATCTACACCGCGCACGACCTGGACAACCTGCGCGGACAGCTGAGCTACAACAACGTGGTCGCCGAGGCCGACCGCTACTCGCGCTCGATCCTCCAGCCCAGCGGTATCCACCAGACCGAGCCGGTCTCGTACAAGGACTGGTACGAGAAGGCCAGCGCCAAGATCACCGCCGAGCGCCGGATCGAGTCCAAGCTGATCGAGGACCTCGACGGAAAGGCCCAGGACCTGCAGTCCCAGGCCGACACCGAGGCCCTGATCATCGGTGCCGCCGTCGCCCTGACCCTGCTCGTCGCCCTCGGTGGCGCCGGTCTGATCGCCCGCTCGATGGTGCGCTCGCTGACCCGCCTGCAGGCCGCGGCCGAGGACGTCGCCGAACGCCGTCTGCCCGAGCTGGTCAAGACCCTCTCCGAGAGCGACCCGCACGACGTCGACACCACGGTCGAGCCGGTCGCCGTCGACTCGACCGACGAGATCGGCCACGTGGCGCACGCCTTCGACATGGTGCACAGCGAGGCCGTCCGCCTCGCCGCCGAGCAGGCCCTCCTGCGCGGCAACATCAACGCGATGTTCACCAACCTCTCGCGCCGCAGCCAGGGCCTCATCCAGCGCCAGCTGTCGCTGATCTCCGAGCTGGAGAGCCGCGAGGCCGACCCGGACCAGCTGGCCAACCTGTTCAAGCTGGACCACCTCGCGACCCGCATGCGCCGCAACGGCGAAAACCTCCTCGTCCTCGCCGGTGAGGACCCGGGTCGCCGCTGGACCAGGCCCGTTCCGCTCGTCGACGTGCTCCGCGCCGCCGCCTCCGAGGTGGAGCAGTACGAGCGCATCGAGCTCGCCGCCGTCCCGTCGGCCGAGGTCGCCGGCCGCGTCGTCAACGACCTCGTCCACCTGCTCGCCGAGCTGCTGGAGAACGCCACCTCGTTCTCCAGCCCGCAGACCCGCGTCCGGGTCACCGGCCACGCGCTGCCGGACGGCCGGGTGCTGGTCGAGATCCACGACACCGGCATCGGCCTGAGCCCGGACGACCTCGCCGAGATCAACGAGCGCCTCGCCAACCCGCCGACGGTGGACGTCTCCGTCTCCCGCCGCATGGGCCTCTTCGTGGTCGGCCGCCTGTCCCTGCGACACGGCATCCGGATCCAGCTGCGCCCGAGCGACTCCGGCGGCACCACCGCACTGGTCATGCTCCCGGTGGACGTCACCAACTCCGCCGACCGCCGCGGCCCCGGCCGCCCCGGCCCCGGTCAGGGCAAGCAGCAGCGCGGGGTCGCCCCGACGCCGCGCCAGCAGCGCCAGGTCCAGCCCGGCCGCCAGGGCGGCCCGGCCGCGCTCGGCCAGGGCCCGGCGGGCGGCGCCCCGCAGGGCGGCCGTCCGCAGCTCGGCCAGGGTCCGGCGGCTCCTGCCGCGCCGACCGGCCCGGGTGCGCCCGGTGGCCGCTCCGGCGGGCTTCCGACCCGTCAGGTCGGCCGGTCGCTGCGCGACAACCCGGTCCCCGCCCAGCAGGGCCAGCAGGCCCCCGGTCAGCAGCCCCAGGGCAAGCAGGGTCAGGGCCAGCAGGGTCAGGGCCAGCAGGGTCAGGGCCAGCAGGGTCAGGGCCAGCAGGGTCAGGGCCAGCAGGGTCAGGGCCAGCAGGGTCAGGGCCAGCCGCAGCAGTCGCCGCAGGGCGGTCTGCCGCAGCGGGCCCCGGGCCGCCAGGGCCCGCCGAAGAACGGCCTGAACGGTCTGCCCCGCCGCGGCCAGGGCCGCCCCGGCCAGGAACGTCCGAACGCCGGCGGCGAGTTCGACGGCGCTCCGGCGCCGCGGACCGGCGAGCAGCCGCAGCACGGCCGCCCGGGCGGTGCCGGTGCGCCGCAGCAGGGCGCCCGTCCGGGCAACCGTCCGCAGGACGGCCTGCCGCAGCGGGCCCCGGGCCGCCAGGGCCCCGGTGCCCCCGGTCAGCAGGGCCCCCAGGGCCAGCAGGGTCCGCAGGGTCCGCAGGGTCCGCAGGGTCCGCAGGGCCAGCGTCGTCCGCAGCGCCCCGGCCCGGACGCGCCGCGCCGCGACCGCCAGCCGCAGCTGCCCCCGCAGCAGCCAGCCCAGCCGCTGCCGTCGGCCGAGCCGTCGCCGGTGGAGAGCACCCAGCAGTTCGCCCGGCCGCGCTTCGAGGCCAGCCAGATCGACCCGCGCGACCCGCTGGGCCTCGGCCTGGTGGAGCCGGTGCTGCCGAACGTGCCGAACCCGGCCCAGCCGCAGCCCCAGCCGCGTCCGGAGCAGGCCCCGGCCCCGCAGCAGCAGCGTCAGCGGCAGGAGCCGATGGCCCTGCCGACCGGCCCGTCCGAGGCGACCGGCGAGCAGCCCTGGCACCCGCAGCAGGGCGAGGCCCAGCCGCAGTCCCCGCAGCAGGCCCGGCCGCGCCCGTACCAGCCGCGTCGGCCCGGCACCTCCGCGCCGGACCTCCAGTCGCAGGCACCGCAGCAGACCCGGGCCCCGCAGGCCCAGGCCCCGCAGCAGCAGCAGCCGCCGCAGGCCCAGCCCCAGCAGGCACAAGCCCAGCAGCCGCAGCCCCCGCAGCCGGGCAGCGGTGACGCGCCCTGGCGCCCGTCCGCGAACGACGAGCGCTGGCGCCGGGCCGAGCAGGTCCGCGAGCCCTCGACCAGCGGTGTCACGATGTCCGGCCTCCCGCGCCGGACCCCGCAGGCCAACCTGGTCTCCGGCACCGCCGAGGCCTCGCCGCTGACCGGTCCGCAGGTCTCCCGGGCCCCCGAGGAGGTCCGCGGCCGACTGACCAACCTGCGCCGCGGCATCCAGCAGGGCCGCCGGGCCGGGGCCGAACAGGCCGCCAACCAGACGGGCTTCCAGCATGGTGCCCAGCAGCCCGGATTCGATAGTTTCGGTGGCCGGAGCGACGGCAACGGCGCAGATCACCAGGAGCGTTGAGTTGAACCAGATGAGCCAGGCCGCACAGAACCTGAACTGGCTGATCACCAATTTCGTGGACAACACCCCCGGGGTGTCCCACACCGTGGTGGTCTCCGCCGACGGCCTCCTGCTGTGCATGTCCGAGGGCTTCCCGCGCGACCGCGCCGACCAGCTCGCCGCCGTCGCCTCCGGCCTCACCTCCCTCACCTCCGGCGCCAGCCGGATCTTCGAAGGCGGCGAGGTCAACCAGACCGTCGT
>NZ_JBHVVI010000242.1:0-4938 GCF_042883685.1 Kitasatospora sp. NPDC058190 | reverse complement strand
AACCCCGATCAAACGATCGAGGCCGGGGATGTCAACATATCTGGCGTTGACTTTTGGCACGCTGTTGAGTTCTCAAGGAACGGACGCTTCCTTCGAACCGCCTTTCAGCGGGCCCTCCGGGCGCTTCGTTCTTTCGTGTTTCCAGCTTATCAGATGTTTTCCGCTCCGTTTTCCGGAGTTTCATTCATCGGATTCGCTTTCCGCTTTGTCGCCCCGGTCTCCCTCGGCGACTCCGGAACTGTACGGGGACCGACCCGCCACATGCAAATCGCCCCGCCCTGCTGTCGCAGGACGGGACGATCCGCAGATGGAACACCGTCAGGCGCGGCCCATCTCCTCGGCGATGGCCGCCGCGAAGGCGTCGATGTCGGCCTCCGTGGTGTCGAAAGCACACATCCAGCGGACCTCACCGGTGTGCTCGTTCCAGAAGTAGAAGCGGTAACGCTTCTGCAGCCGCTCGCTCACCTCGCGCGGGAGGATCGCGAACACCGCGTTCGCCTGCACCGGGCGAACGATCTCGACACCGTCGATCTTCCGGACCGCCGCCTCCAGCCGGCTGGCCATCGCGTTGGCGTGGCCGGCGTTGCGCAGGTAGAGGTCGCCGGAGAGCAGCGCCTCGAACTGGACGGAGAGGAAGCGCATCTTCGAGGCGAGCTGCATCGAGGTCTTGCGCAGGTACTTGATGTTGCGCACCCGCTCCGGGTTGAGCACCACCACGACCTCGCCGAGCAGCAGGCCGTTCTTCGTCCCGCCGAAGGAGACCACGTCCACGCCCACGTCCGTGGTGAAGGCGCGCATCGGCAGGCCGAGCGAGGCGGCCGCGTTGGCCAGGCGGGAGCCGTCGACGTGGACGAGCATGCCCAGCTGGTGGGCGTGCTCGGTGATCGCGCGGATCTCGTCGGCGGTGTAGACGGTGCCGAGCTCGGTGCTCTGGGTGATGGAGACCGCGAGCGGCTGGGCGCGGTGCTCGTCACCGAAGCCCCAGGCCTGCTGGTCGAGCAGCTCGGGGGTGAGCTTGCCGTCCGGGGTGGAGACGAGGTGCAGCTTGATGCCGCCCATCTTCTCCGGGGCGCCGCCCTCGTCCACGTGGATGTGGGCGGTCTCGGCGCAGACCACGGCGCCCCAGCGCGGCAGGAGCGCCTGGAGGGCGACCACGTTGGCACCGGTGCCGTTGAAGACGGGGTACGCCTCGGCCTTCTCGCCGAAGTGGCGGCGGAACACGTCCTGCAGGTGCGCCGTGTAGTCGTCCTCGCCGTACGCGACCTGGTGGCCGCCGTTGGCGAGGGCGATCGCGGCGAGGATCTCGGGGTGCACGCCGGCGTAGTTGTCGCTGGCGAAGCCGCGGACGGCGGGGTCGTGCCGCCGTACCGCGTCCGTACGGGTGAGCTCGGTCATCGGGCTGTCAGCCACAGGTGCTGTCCGTTCAGTTCTGCTGCGGGGCGGTCCCAGAGGTCCGCCAGGTGTCCGGCGAGGTCGGCGGTGTCGGTGAAGCCGGCGAACTTCGCCTCCGGCTTCTCGGCCCGCATCTCAGGACTGACCAACGCCTTGATCACCAGGATGGCAGCGGCCGCGGTGGGCTCGCCGTCCGGGGAGGTGGTCTCCTTCTTGAAGGAGTCGGCCATGGCGAGGGTCCAGGCCTCGGTGGCGGCCTTGGCGGCCGCGTAGGCGGCGCCGCCCGCGGTGGGCTTGTGCGCGGCCGCGGCGGAGATCATCGCGTAGCGGCCGGCCGGGCTGCGGACCAGCGCGGGCTGGAAGGCCAGCGAGGTGTGCTGGAGGGTGCGCACGACGGTGTCGTGCAGGAAGTCCCAGTCATCCAGGCGGGTGTCGAAGAAGGTCTTGCTGCCGCGCCAGCCGCCGACCAGGTGGAACAGACCGTCCACGTGGCCGTGCTCGGCCTCCAGGTGGTCGGCCCAGTCGTGGACCTCCTGCGGGTCGAGCAGGTCGATCACCTGGCCGCTGACCTTGGCTCCGCGCACCGCGATGCGGGTGGCGTCGAGCGCGGACTCCAGACGCTGGGCGTCGATGTCCGCGCCGATCACGGTGGCGCCGCCCGCGGCGAGGCGGCGCAGCACCGCCTGGCCGGCCGGGCCGCTGGCCCCGGCGACGGCGATGACCTTGCCGGCCAGCTTGGTGTCGGGGGTGGTGGTCACGCAGCAACTCCCTGGATGCCTGCGCCGGTGATGCCGGCGGTGGCGGCGATGACGCCGCCGAGCTTCTTGGACAGGGCCTCGTAGAACATGCTCAGCGGGAACTCGTCCGGGAGCACGGCGTCGCACAGCGCCTTGTTGAGGGCCTTGCCGTCGGTGATGTCGAGCGGCAGCGCCTCCGGGCCCTTGGCCCAGGTGGAGGCCGGGTGCGGGGTGAGGTAGCGGGAGACCAGCTGGTAGGCGGCGATCCAGTGGGCCGGCTTGGGCCGGTCGATGCCGTCGCGGTACAGGGTCTCGATCTCGCCGCAGAGCGCGTTGGTGACCTGCTGGGCGCGGTCCCAGTCGATGCTGAGGCGGTTGTCGCGCCAGCGCAGCGCGTCGTGCTTGTGCAGGTACGCGAAGAGCAGCTGGCCGCCGAGGCCGTCGTAGTTGCGCACGCGGTCACCGCTGACCGGGAAGCGGAACAGGCGGTCGAACAGGATCGCGTACTGGACGTCGCGGGCGTGCGGGTTGCCCTCGGTCTCCAGCTTCACCGCCTCCTTGAAGGTGGTGAGGTCACAGCGGAGCTCCTCCAGGCCGTACATCCAGAACGGGCTGCGCTGCTTGATCATGAAGGGGTCGAACGGCAGGTCGCCGTGGCTGTGGGTGCGGTCGTGGACGAGGTCCCACAGGACGAAGGTCTCCTGCGCGCGGTGCTGGTCCTCGAGCAGGCCCTCGGCGTCGGCGGGGATCTCCAGGCCGAGCTGCTGGACGGCGCTGGTGGAGACGGCACGGAAGCGGGCGGCCTCGCGGTCGCAGAAGATGCCGCCCCAGGTGAAACGTTCCGGCGCCTTGCGGACGGCGACCGTCTCGGGGAAGAGGACGGCGGAGTTGGTGTCGTAACCGGCCGTGAAGTCCGTGAAGGTGATCGGCACGAACATCGGGTTGTCGAAGCGGGTGCGCTCCAGCTCGGCCAGCCAGTCGGGCCACACGACCTGCAGCAGGACGGCTTCCAGGTTGCGGTTCGGGTTGCCGTTCTGGGTGTACATCGGGAAGACGACCAGGTGCTCCAGGCCGTCCTCGCGCTGGTCGGCGGGCTGGAAGGCGAGCAGCGAGTCCAGGAAGTCGGGCTCCCGGTAGCCGGTGTCGGCCCACTTGGCGAGGTCGGCGTCGACGGCGGCCAGGTAGGCGGCGGCGTGCGGGAACTTCGGAGCGAGCTCCTCGACGGCGGCCCGGACGGTGGCCACCAGGGGGTCGACGGTGTGCCGCTGGACGGCGGACAGGTCGATCGAGCCGTCCTTGGACTGCAGCGGGCGCAGCGTCTCGACGGCCTCCTTCAGGCGCAGCCACGCCGGGTGGGCGGCGAGGGTCGAGACCGGGGCGTCGGCCGCCGCAGCGAGCCTTGGCGAAAGATTCTGCATCGTGGACTCACTTCGACAGGAGTTATTTCAACGGGGACACCATAAGTACGAAAGGTTCTCCCGTTCAAGGGGGTCAGGACAGGCAAAACTCCGGCGCGCCCCGGCTGCGGCCCGAAAACCTGCACCGGGGCGCGGCTTGTCCGGCATGTGGACGGTGATCTGGATGTCCTGGACAGATGCGGCGCTCTGATGCGAACCTCCCGGCATGTTCCCGGCGGTGATCACGGTGGCCGAACGCCACGACGGCCCGTTCCGGCTGCCCTCCTGTCGGCAGACCGGCTGTTGCCGCCGCACGCGCGGCCGCCGCGGTCGTGGTCGCTGCTGTTGTTGATCCACCTGTCGCCCCGGCGGTCGGCCCGGCCGCGTTGTTGACCCGGCCGCGTCGCTGATCCGGTCACCTGATCGCCCCGGCCGCGTTGTCGACCCGTCCGCGGACACGGGCCCGTACGCCGACCATGCCGTGTGTGTCCCGGCGCCGCCACCGGGGGAAGTGACCCGCCGGGGCGCGGCACGCCCGGCCCGGCCCGGGTCGCCGTGCCCTCCCGTCTACTCCCGTCCTGCCCGGTCCTGCCCCGTCCTTCCACTGGAGTGCTGCCATGACCCTCCGCAAGCCGTCCGTCGTACTGCCCCTCGCCGCCCTGGTGGTCGCCGCCGCGCTGACCGCGTGCGCGCCGCAGGACGCCAAGTCCGACGGGGCCGCCGCCTCGGGCGCGGCCGGCACCGCGGCGGGCTGCGCCCCGGGGGCGCTCGCGACGCGTACGGCCGGGAAGCTGACCGTCGGCACCGACAAGCCGGCCTACGACCCGTGGTTCTCCGAGGACAAGCCCGAGAACGGCAAGGGCTTCGAGTCGGCGGTGGCGTACGCCGTGGCGGACAAGCTGGGCTACCCCAAGGACAAGGTCAGCTGGGTGGTCGCGCCGTTCGGCAAGGCGACCGCGCCGGGCGCCAAGGACTTCGACTTCGACATCAACCAGGTGTCCATCAGTGACGAGCGCAAGCAGGCGGTGGACTTCTCCTCCGGCTACTACGACGTGCGCCAGGCCGTCATCGCACTGAAGAACTCCAAGGCGGCGAACGCGAAGAGCATCGCGGACCTGAAGGGCGCCAAGCTGGGTGCACAGGTCGGCACCACGAGCCTGGACACCATCACCAACACCATCAAGCCGAGCAGCCAGCCGGCCGTGTTCGACTCCAACGACCTGGCGAAGGCGGCGCTGAAGAACGGTCAGGTCGAGGCGCTGGTGGTGGACCTGCCGACGGCCTTCTACATCACCGGCGCCGAGGTGCCGGAGGCTCAGCTTGATTTTTAAGCGGCTGCTGCGATCTTGGCGCGGTGGGCTTCGAGCGTGGGTTCGCGTTTGACGGTCTTCCCGACGCCGTGGCGGGGTGCC
>NZ_JBHVVI010000241.1:0-5018 GCF_042883685.1 Kitasatospora sp. NPDC058190 | reverse complement strand
GGGTGCGGGCCCTCCGCCGTACTCGTCCCGCGGGAGCGGCTACTTCGCCGGCTCCTCCTCGTCGTCGTCCAGCTGCGCCTTGATCGGCGGCGGCGCCTTCAGCAGGATCTGCCAGGTCACGTACATCGCCAGCAACAGCGGCGGGATACCGAGGGCGACCTTCAGCCAGCCGAGCAGGTTGACGTTGTGGGTGAAGTACAGCGGGAAGAGGATCACCGGCTTGAGGCCCATGATCACCACCCAGGCCCAGGTCGCCTTGGTGTAGGCGGCCAAACGGCCCGGGTTCTCCTTGCGCCAGGTGAACATCTCGCCGGTGATCGGGCCGAGCATCACCCCGATCATCGGCCAGCGCGCCAGCGCGGAGGTCGCCAGGGCGACGCAGTAGCCGACGTTCCAGAGCAGGCCAGGCAGGTAGAAGTCCTCGGCCTTGCCGCTCTTCATCGCGATCCAGGCACCGAGGGCGACGCCGAACACGCCGCTGAAGGCGTGCTGGATGGTCTCCCGCTTCGCCAGCCGGACCACCACGAACAGGCCGCTCAGGCCGAGCGCGGCCCAGGCGGCGGCGCTCACCTGGTGGGTGATGTTGTACGTGATGATGAAGACCAGGCCGGGCAGCGTCATGTCGATCATGCCGCGCACGCCGCCGAAGGCCTGCAGCACGGTGTCGGCGGCCTCCTTGGAGGCGGCCTTGCGGGCGGCCTCGACGGCCGCCGGGTCGAGGGGCTGCTCGACGGCCGGTGCCGTGACCTCGATCGACCGCGTCACACCGTCCACCGCCACATCGGCGGCGTCCAGATCGAGCCGGGCGGCGGCTTCGCCGCCGGGGTGGTTGCTCACACTTCGCTCCCGTGTCCGACCGGACGCAGCTCATAGCGGGGGTTGAACAGCACGCGGCGGCCGCGTGCGTGGCTGATCCGGCCGCTGGCGACCAGCCGGCGGCCCGGCTCTATGCCCGCGATCGAGCGACGACCGAGCCAGACGACCTCCAGTGCCTCGGTGCCGTCGAAGAGTTCGGCCTCCAGGGCCGGCACCCCGGCCCGGGGGCGGAGCGTCACCGTGCGCAGCGTGCCCGCGACCGTGACGAGCTCGCGGTCCGCGCAGCCGGCGATCGGCCGGCAGCCGGACTCGGCGGCGCTCTCCTGGCGCAGGTCCTCGGCGTCCAGCTCCTCGGCCGAGGAGGTCAGCCGGCTGAACATGCGGCGGAATCGCCCCGGCGGCTGGCCACTGCTGTTGTCACCACTCATGTCGGCAGGGTACCGGTTTCCGGGCCCCCGGCGGCAGGCCGCGCAGCCGCCGGCGGGCCCCCGGTCAGCTCTCGAAGCGGTAGCCCATGCCCGGTTCGGTGATGAAGTGGCGCGGGTGCGAGGGGTCGCGCTCCAGCTTGCGACGCAGCTGGGCGAGGTAGACCCGCAGGTAGTTGGTCTCGGTGCGGTAGGCCGGGCCCCACACCTCCTGGAGCAGCTGGGTCTGGCTGACCAGCCGGCCGGCGTTGCGGACCAGCACTTCCAGCAGGTGCCATTCGGTGGGCGTGAGGCGTACGTCGGTGCCGTCCCGGTTGACCTTCTTGGCGGCGAGGTCGACGGTGAAGCTCTCGGTGACGACCAGCGAGTCGTCCTCCCCCGCCACCGGCTCGGCCCGGCGCACGGCGGCGCGCATCCGGGCGAGCAGCTCGTCCATCCCGAAGGGCTTCGTGACGTAGTCGTCGGCGCCGGCATCCAGGGCCTCGACCTTCTCGTCCGAGGCGTGCCGGGCCGACAGCACGATGATCGGCACCCGGGTCCAGCCGCGCAGGCCGCGGATCACCTCGACGCCGTCCATGTCGGGCAGGCCCAGGTCGAGGACGACCACGTCCGGATGGCGGGCGGCGGCCAGCTCCAGCGCGCTCGCGCCGTCATGGGCCGCGTCGACCTCGTACTTACGGGCCTTGAGGTTGATCACCAGCGCGCGGACGATCTGCGGTTCGTCGTCCACGACGAGGACCCGGGTCATTTACGGGCTCCGCCTTTCAGGGCTGTCGGATCTTACGGACTGTATGACTCAGATGAAGGTACGACGCGCGCCACCGGGCAGCCACGGGTCCAGCCGGTGCGCCCCCGGGCCTCACGTGATCAGCTGCGAGAGCGGATCGTGACCGTCACCGGTCGGCTCCTCCGGTTCGGGCGGCCGTTCGACGGCGGGCAGACTGACCACCATGGTGAGGCCGCCGCCCGGGGTGTCCTCGGCGGTGACGGTCCCGTCCATCGCCTCGACGAAGCCGCGCGCCACCGCGAGCCCGAGGCCCACCCCGGCACCGCGCGGGGCGTCCCCGTAGCGCTGGAACGGCGCGAAGATCTTCTCCTTGGCGCCCTCGGGCACCCCCGGGCCGCGGTCCACTATCCGCAGCTCGACCCGGCCCGGCCCGCCCGGCTGCTCCAGCGCGTCCGCCTTGACCAGCACCCTGACGCCGTCCGGGCTGTACTTGACGGCGTTCTCGACCAGGTTGGCCAGCGAGCGCTCCAGCAGCCCGCCGTCGGCCCGGATCATCGGCAGCGTCTCCGGGACCTCCAGCCGCACCGACTCCGGCGGCACCCCGCCCAGGGCGTACGGCACCACCTCGTCCAGGTCGGTCTCCTGGATCAGCGGGGTGACGGTCCCGGTCTGCAGCCGGCTCATGTCGAGCAGGTTGTTGATCAGGTGGTCCAGCCGGTCGGCCCCGGCCTCGATCCCGGCCAGCAGCTCGGCCTCGTCCTCCGGGTCCCAGTCCACGTCGGCCGAGCGCAGCGAGCTCACCGAGGCCTTGATGCCCGCCAGCGGGGTGCGCAGGTCGTGCGAGACGGCGGCCAGGAGAGCGGTGCGGATCCGGTTCCCCTCAGCCTCCCGGCGGGCCGCCGCGGCCTCCCGGGCCAGTCGGCGGCGCTCCAGCACCACCGCCGCCTGCGCGGCGAAGGCCCCGAGCAGCCGCCGGTCCGCCCCGGGCAGCACCCGGCCGCGCAGCACCAGCGCCAGGCTCTCCCCCACCGGCACGTCCACGTCGGCCTCCTCGGGCCGCTCCGGCGGGCGCGGCCCGGCGGTGGCCACCGGCACCCAGCCGCCCATCGGCTCCGGGCGCTCCAGCAGCGCGGCGCTCTCCTGCCCGAAGGTCTCCCGGACCTGTTCCATCAGCGCGGTCAGCACCCCGTCCCCGTTCGGCGCGCCGCGCAGCACCGTGCCCGCGAGCGCGCTGAGGGTCTGCGCCTCGGCCTGGGCGCGGGCCGCCTGATGGGTGCGCCGGGCCGCCAGGTCCACCACGGACGCGACCGAGCAGCCGACGATGGTGAATATCGCCACCGCCATGATGTTCTGCGGCTCGCTGATGGTGAAGGTGTGCAGTGGCGGGGTGAAGTAGTAGTTCAGCACCGAGGAGCCGACCAGCGCCGAGCCGATCGACGGCAGCAGCCCGCCGACCAGCGCCGCGCACACCGTCAGCGACAGGAACAGCAGCATGTCGGTCGACAGGCCCAGCCCGCCGATCGCGGTCAGCACGAGCGCCAGCACCGGTGGGCCGGCCAGTCCGATCAGCCAACCCGCGATCGTCCGGGTCCGGCCCAGGTCGGTGATCCGGCGCACGGGTATCTTGTTGCGCCGCCCGTGTCCGGCGTGCTCGTGGGTGACCATGTGGACGTCGATGTCCCCGGCCTTCTGCGTCACCGTGGTGCCGACGCCCGGCCCGTACAGGTACTGCCACCCGGGCCGACGGCTGGTGCCCAGCACGATCTGGGTCGCGTTCACGCCGCGGGCGAAGTCCAGCAGCCCGGCAGCGGGGTCGTCGCCCAGGACGTTGTGGAAGGAGCCGCCCAGGCTCTCCACCAGCGCGCGCTGCTCGATCAGCGTCTGCGGCGAGCCCGAGCCCGCGAGCCCGTCCGAGCGGGAGATGTGGACGGCTAGCAGCTCACCGCCGGAGACACGGGCCGCGATCCGCGCCGCCCGCCGGATCAGCGTGGCCCCCTCGGGGCCCCCGGTCAGGCCGACCACGATCCGCTCCCGGGCCTGCCAGGTGCCCTCGATCCCCTGCTCGGCGCGGTACTTCTGCAGGTACTCGTCCACCCGGTCGGCGGTCCACAGCAGCGCCAGCTCGCGCAGCGCGGTCAGGTTGCCCGGACGGAAGTAGTTGGCGAGCGCGGCGTCGATCTTCTCCGGCGCGTACACGTTGCCGTGCGCCAGCCGCCGCCGCAGCGCCTGCGGGGACATGTCCACCAGCTCGATCTGGTCCGCCCGGCGGACCACCTCGTCCGGCACGGTCTCGCGCTGGCGCACCCCGGTGATGCCCATGACGGCGTCGCCGAGCGACTCCAGGTGCTGGACGTTGACGGTGGAGATCACGTCGATCCCGGCCGCCAGCAACTCCTCGACGTCCTGCCACCGCTTCTCGTTGCGGCAGCCGGGGACGTTGGTGTGGGCCAGCTCGTCCACCAGCGCCACCTGCGGGCGGCGGGCGAGGACGGCGTCCAGATCCATCTCGGAGAACCTGGCACCCCGGTGCACCACCTGCTTCCGCAGCACGACCTCAAGCCCGGCGACCTGGTCCGCGGTACGCCGCCGGCCGTGGTCCTCCACGAAGGCCACCACGACGTCCGTGCCACGCTCCTGGCGCCGGTGCGCCTCGGCGAGCATGGCGTACGTCTTGCCGACCCCGGGGGCCGCCCCGAGGTAGATGCGCAGCCTGCCTCGTCCCATGAGCACCATTCTTGATCCGGCCCGGCCCGGGAGCCACCCCCGGACACCTGTTCCCCCTCCTTTTGAGACTACGGCGTGAGAAGCGAAATTCCGCTGATCAGTGCACTGATCATGCGGTTTTAGCGACATATTGATGGAGTCCCAGCCACTCGGCGGGGGTCACTCGGGAGGTGTCCGCAGGCCCGAGTCTCCGTCACCGGGCCTTCGTCCGGCTTTCGTCCGGTTTCCGGTAAACGCGAAGAACCCCCATCCGGAATCCGGATGGGGGTTCTTCTGAATGATTGTTCGGCGGCGTCCTACTCTCCCACAGGGTCCCCCCTGCAGTA
>NZ_JBHVVI010000240.1:0-5060 GCF_042883685.1 Kitasatospora sp. NPDC058190 | reverse complement strand
GGCACTAGGCTGGACGGCATGGGTGTGCCCGCGACGACTCTCGGCGGTACGGCGGCCGATGCGGTCGGCCTGGAGGCGTTGGTACGGCTGCTGGCCGGGCGGGGCGTCGTGGTGCTCAGTGGCGCGGGGCTGTCGACGGAGTCGGGCATCCCGGACTACCGGGGCGAGACGGGCAGCCGGCGGCGCGGGTCGCCGATGACGTACCAGGAGTTCACGGGCGGCGCGGCGGCGCGGCGCCGGTACTGGGCGCGCAGCCACGTCGGGTGGCGCACGATCGCGCGGGCCGAGCCGAATGCCGGGCACCGCGCGGTGGAGCAGCTGCGGCGCTCGGGTCATGTGGCGGCGGTGATCACCCAGAACGTGGACAGTCTGCACCGGGCGGCCGGTACACGGGCGGCGGTGGAACTGCACGGCGGGCTGCACCGGGTGGTGTGCCTGGAGTGCCGGCGCACCAGCCCGCGGGAGGAGCTGGACGGGCGGCTGGAGGCGTTGAACGCGGGCTTCCGGGCGGGGTCGGCCCGGGTCAACCCCGACGGCGACGCCGAGCTGCCGCAGGAGCTGGTGGACGGGTTCCAGGTCGCCCCCTGCACGGCGTGCGGGGGAGTGCTCAAGCCGGACGTGGTCTTCTTCGGCGAGGCCGTACCCAAGCCGCGGGTCCAGCGCTGCTTCGAACTCGTCGACGCGGCACAGGCGTTGGTGGTGCTCGGCTCCTCGCTCACGGTCATGTCGGGCCTGCGCTTCGTCCGGCACGCCGCGCGTGCGGGCACCCCGGTCGCGATCGTCAACCAGGGCGCGACCCGGGGCGACGACCTGGCCGTCGCCCGGGTCGGCCTGCCGCTGGGCGCGGTGCTGACCGAGGCGGCCCGGCGGGTCAGGGCCGGGTCGCCGCCAGCTTGAGCAGGGAGGCCCGGAGGGCCGCGGTGAACCGGTCCCGGGTGGCCTCGTCGACCAGGTCCAGGGACAGGTAGGGGTTGAGGTCCTCCAGCTCGACGAGGAGGAGGTCGCCCTCGGGGGTGCGACAGGCGTCGACCCGCTGGATGCCGTGCTCGACGGTGTTCCACGCGATGAAGCGGTGGGCGAACTCCAGGTCGGCGGCGGTGGGCTCGTACCGTTCGAGGCGCCAGCGCTGCTCCGGGTCGGGGGCGTGGAGGGCGTACTGGAAGGCGTCGTCGACGAAGTAGAACGAGACCTCGTACACGAAGCGGATCAGCGGCTGGACCAGGACGTCCTCGTCGTAGGTGACGGAGCCGAGCTGCTCGCGGGGGACGGTCCGCAGGCCGATCGAGTCGGCGCCGAGCTTCGGCTTGACCACGTACTCGGGGACGACGGGCAGGCGCGCGAGGTCCTCGGCCCGGTCGACGGTGGGGATGACCGGGTACCCGGCGGCGCTCAGGCCGAGCAGGTACTGCTTGCCGGCCATGTCGGCGCGCCCGGTCAGCTGGTTGTAGACGCGGGTGCCGCGGTCGAGGGCGCGGCTGCGGAAGGCCTCGTACTCGGCGCGGTAGTTGAGCACCGGGCCGCTGTTGCGGATGAGGACCACGTCGAAGGCGTCCATCAGCGCGGCGGCGTCGAGGGGGTGGCAGAGGGCGAGGTCGAAGTCCTCGCGCAGGCCGGCGGAGAGCCGGATGTCCTCGTCGCAGTACCGGCGGCCCCGGGCCTGGTAAGCGAGGTCGGTGACGAGCAGGACGCGGGGCTTGGTGTCGGGCATGTCGCCTCCTGAAGATCATCTTTCCCGCTCAGCCTACTACCCCCGTGTTCGGCGGCAGTGCGATCGACGGCTGCACGGGCGGTCCGACCGGACCGCCCGTGGGCCACCGGCGAGTTGGCTAGACTGCGGCGGGCCTGACGTGATCACAGATGAGGGGACAGCGGATGACCGCGGACGAGACCTGGATGACGGCCGCCGAGCCGGAGCGGTCCGGCGAACCGGTCGTCCCGCACATACGCCAGGACATTCCGCACAGCGCTCGGATGTACGACTACTTCCTCGGCGGCAAGGACAACTTCGCCGTCGACCGCGAGGCCGCCGAGCGGGTGCTGTCCGTCTTCCCCACCATGCGCACCGCCGTCCGCGCCAACCGCACCTTCATGCACCGCGCCACCCGGGCCCTGGCCCGGCGCGGCCTGCGCCAGTGGCTGGACATCGGCACCGGCATCCCCACCTCGCCGAACCTCCACGAGGTCGCCCAGGCCGTGGAGCCCCGGGCCCGCGTGGTCTACGCCGACAACGACCCCGTCGTCCTGGCCCACTCCCGCGCCCTGATGACCAGCACCCCGCAGGGCCGCACCGCGTACGTCCACGGCGACGTCAGCGACCCGGCCGCGATCCTGGCCACCCCCGAAGTGGCCCGCACTCTCGACCTGGACCAGCCCGTGGTCCTCTCGATGGTGGCCCTGCTCCACTTCGTCCCCGACCTCGCCGACGCCCACGCCATCCTCGAACGCCTCCTCGCCCCGCTGCCGGCGGGCTCCGCCCTGGTCCTCTCGCACGCCACCGCCGAACTCGACCCGTCCGGCGCCACCAAGGTCGAGGAGATCTACAACCAGGCCGGCACCTCCCTGCGGCTGCGCCCCAAGGCTGAGTTCGCCACCTTCTTCGAGGGCCTCGACCTCCTCGACCCCGGTATCGTTCCCGCCCACCGCTGGCACCCCGACGAGACCGACGACCCCGCCGGGCTGCTCCCGGCCGACGTCACGGATGCCCAGGTGTCCTTCTACGCGGGTGTCGCCGTCAAGCCGTAGCGCGCTTTCCCCGGGCCGAATTGACCTGCCGACGAGTCAGATTCCTTGTAGCATCTGCGCGTTCGGGATCGCGACACGTGGGACATCGGGGGCGGCGCCGTGACGGGGACCATCACGTTGTGGGTGTTCGGACTGCTCTGCTTCGTCGTGGCCTTCGCGAAGGAGGCCGCGAGCGGCGCCGGGATCAAGCTGCCGGGCCCGCAGACCACGGGAGCCCGGGTCGGCGTGGTCGCGGTCGGGCTGCTCGCCCTCATCCTGGGGACGGCGATCCGGCCGAAGGGTGACGCGCCGCCCGCCGTGGCCTCGACCGCGGCGCCCGCCCCCGCCCCCGCCACCGCGGCGTCGACGACGGCGCCGGCGGCGTCCGTGCCGACCGGTGCCACCCAGGCGGCGCCGACCCCGCCCGCGTCGTCTCCGACCGGGCTCACCGTGGCATGGAGCGGGCAGGTCGGCATCCCGATGGACGGTGGGGTCGACTTCGACCTGACCCCGCCGGGGCGCGACTCCGGCTTCCCGAAGGGCATCTACGCGGCCGGGTTCACCGCGACGAGCGCCGTGCTGCGGGAGGAGATCCAGATGGACCACGACCAGTTCGGCGTCTGGACGGGCCAGGCACCGCCGTCCGGTGCCGCCTGCTCCGACTGGGCCGTGACCCACCCGGGCGACTCGGTCCACGTCGGCGTCGGATCGCTGGTCTGCCTGAAGAGCCCGGGCGGCCGCACGGCCCTGATCAAGATCGACGCCATCGCCCCGTCGGACTACCGGGTGGACGCCACGGTCACCGTCTGGTCCGGCTGAGCCGGATCGCCCGTCGGGCTGACCAGCTGTCAGGGGTGGTCTCCGGGGAAACCCCGAGACCACCTACGGGCCGGAACGGGGATCTTCCCTGATGGCGGGGTCGAACACGGTTCTGACAGGATCTCAGCGATCGAGTTGATCAGTGATCAGTGATCGCGCGTCGAAGCCCGTCGGCGCGATCCATCAGTCCCGTTGGAGCACGTTCCTCATGAATTCCCGCACGAACCGCACCCGTTGGACCCGCCTGGTCGCCGGTGCGGCACTGCTGACCACCGTGACGATCGGCGTCGACGTCGCCCCCGCCTTCGCCGCCCCGGCTCCGGCCGCCGCCACGGCCACCGCGGTGGCGCCCGCGCCGCTGCCGCCGCTGAACCCTGCGGCGATCCGGGCGGCGCTCGACCAGCGCCCGGCGGCCGACGTCACCAGCGCGTTCGTCCGGGTCAGCGGGAGCGCCGGGAGCTTCACCGGCACCTCGGGAACGGGCGACGCGGCGACCGGTCAGGCGGTCGATCCGGACGGCCGGTTCCGGATCGGCAGCATCTCCAAGGTCTTCACCACGACCGTCCTCCTGCAACTCGTCGGTGAGCACCGCCTGAACCTCGACGACCCGGCCCAGCAGTACCTGCCGGATGTTCAGCTGCCCGACGACTCCGTCACGGTGGGCCAGCTGCTCAACCACACCAGCGGCCTGCCCACCGGCTCGGAGGAGATGTGGGGCGACGGCTCGGCCGCGTGGTTCGCGGCCCACCGGCTGGACAGTTGGACGCCTCAGGAGGTCGTCGCCAAGATCGAGGGCCAGCCGATGAACTTCCAGCCCGGCACCGCGCAGCAGTACAACGGGATCAACACCTTCCTCGCCGGGCTGGTCATCGAGGACGTCACCGGGCACAGCTTCGCGCACGAGGTGCGGCACCGGATCATCCAGCCCCTCGGCCTGCACCAGACCTCGGCGCCCGACGGGGACGACCCCGCGCTGCCGCACCCGGCCGCGCATGGCTACCTCTCCCTCGGGGGCTCCGGCACCGTCGACGTCACCGAGCAGAGCCCCTGGCCCTGGGCCGAGGGCGGCATGATCTCCAGTGCCCCCGACCTGGACCGCTTCATCACCGCGCTGTTCCAGGGCCGCCTGCTGCCGGCCTCCGTCCAGGAGAACCTGTTCACCGTGCCCGACGTGCCGAACTTCCACAACAACGACTGCGGCAAGGGCCCTTCCTCCCGCGCCTGCATGAGCATGGGCCTGCTGCGGATCGAGCAGGACGGCCAGGTCGCCTGGGGCAAGACCGGCTCCCGCCCCGGTTACACCAGCGGCGTCTTCGCCACCCGCGACCTGAGCCGCAAGGTCGTCTACTCGGTGAACCCGACCGGCCTCCTCGGCGCCGAGACCCCGTACGCGGGCCGACTGCTCGTCACCTCCTTCGGGCTCACCCACTAGCCCCGTCCTTCGCACATGACTGGTTCGGATGAACTGGTGATGCGACCGGTACCCCGGTGGGGTGCCGGTCGTTGAGCCCGGCATGCCG
>NZ_JBHVVI010000239.1:0-5101 GCF_042883685.1 Kitasatospora sp. NPDC058190 | reverse complement strand
CCCGCCCACTCCCTTTTTTTTTTGTCCTGTGGGTTGGGTTTTTTTTTAAACCCCCCCGCCCCCCGCCCCCCGGCCGCCCGCCCGGGTAACCCACCCCGCCCCCGCCCCCCCGCGGGGGGCCCCGGGGCCGGGGCTTGCCCGGGCACGGGCGGAAATGTTCGTGAATTTCTTCACATGGCGATCGGGTCATTCGTCGCACCCCGGGGCCCGCTACGCCCGAATTGTGAGACCGAAGGCCTGTCGGTGGTCGCGCCCGCTGGATCGCAGGTCAGGCCCCATTTGAGGTTTGAAAATCGAAATCACACTCGGGAACCCAGGTGCTGCACGGATCGTTGCTGCTCAGCAGGGTGGTGCTCCGGTGTGTGTTCACGGGGCGCTGTCGGGGGCTGTGAGCCGGTGAGCCGGTGCCGTTTTTGTGGGGGCGGAGTGTAGCACGGGGTGTCCATGCGCTTGTGACCGGGCTCACGAAGGCTGCTCCGGACGGTGCTGGATACTTTCGGATATGAGCACCACGGAGCGTCCTCGCATCCTCATTGTCGGCGGTGGTTACGTCGGCCTGTATGCCGCGATGCGCATCCTCAAGAAGATGCGCTACGGCGAAGCGACCGTCACGGTCGTGGACCCGCGGTCGTACATGACGTACCTGCCCTTCCTCCCCGAGGCGGCCGGCGGCAACGTCGCGCCCCGCAACCTCGTCGCGCCGCTGCGCAGCGCCCTCAAGCAGGCGGAGGTGCTGACCGGTTCTGTCACCGGCATCGACCACGCCCGCAAGGTCGCCACCATCCAGCCCGCGGCCGGCGACAGCTACGAGCTGCCCTTCGAGTACCTGGTCGTCGCGACCGGCTCGGTCTCCCGCACCTTCCCGATCCCGGGTCTGGCGGAGAACGGCATCGGCATGAAGACGGTCGAGGAGGCCATCGGCCTCCGCAACCACGTCATGGCCCAGCTCGACAAGGCCGAGTCCACCACGGACGAGGAGGTCCGCCGCAAGGCGCTGACCTTCGTCGTCATCGGCGGTGGCTTCGCCGGCGTCGAGACGATCGCCGAGATCGAGGACATGGCGCGCGACGCGTCGAAGCTGTACAAGACCGTCAGCCGTGACGACATGCGCTTCGTCATGGTCGAGGCGGCCAACCGCATCCTCCCCGAGGTCGGCCCGGACCTGGGTCTGTGGACCAAGGAGAAGCTCGAGGAGCGGAAGATCGAGGTCTACATCGAGACCTCGATGGACTCCTGCATCGACGGCCACGTCATGCTGAAGAACGGCATGGAGATGGACGCCTCCACCATCGTGTGGACGGCGGGCGTCAAGCCGAACCCGGTGCTGGCCAACTTCGGCCTGCCGCTGGGCCCGCGCGGCCACGTCGACACCGCGGCCACCCTGCAGGTCCAGGGCTTCGACTACGTCTGGTCCGCCGGTGACAACGCCCAGGTCCCGGACCTCGCCTCCGGCGAGGGCGCCTGGTGCCCGCCGAACGCGCAGCACGCCTGCCGTCAGGCCGTCGTCCTCGGCGACAACGTGATCTCCGGCATGCGGGGCTTCCCGCAGAAGGAGTACAAGCACAAGAACCTGGGCGCGGTCGCCGGTCTCGGCCTGCACAAGGGTGTCGCGATCCTCTTCGGCAAGGTCAAGCTGAAGGGCCGCATGGCCTGGTGGTTCCACCGTGCCTACCACGGCGCGATGGTCCCGACCTTCAACCGCAAGGTCCGCGTCTTCACCGACTGGACCCTCGCGATGTTCCTGAAGCGCGAGATGGTCGGCCTTTCCCAGATGGAGCGGCCGCAGCTGCCGATCCAGGAGGTCACGCCGCCCACCAAGCCCGTCGAGGCCGCCAAGCCGGCCGCCGACAAGGAGCTCGCCAGCAAGTAAGCGACTGGACCCCGGTGTGGGAGCGCCGGGGTATGAGTCGGAGGCCCTCCGCCCGGCAGTGACGCCGGACCACGACCTCCGTGGTGCTCAGCCGGCCGTGCGACCGGGCGGAGTACAGCAGTAGAAGAGCCCCTGCCGAAACCCTCCGGCAGGGGCTCTCTGTTGTTCGCCCGCTCGCTGTGACTCGCCCGCTCGCTGTGACTCGCCCGCTCGCCTCCGGGGCGCTCTTGGCCCAGTGCCGACGGTCGGCGCTCCGGCGCTCGTTCCTCGCTTGTCGCTTCTCCCTTTCGGCACCGGCGCGCCCCTTCGGCTCGGGGCTGTGACTCGCCCGCTCGCCTCCGGGGGGGGGCGGCTCGGGGCGGGGACTCGCCCGCCCGCCTCCGGCGCGGGTGCGGCCGGAGGCGGGCGGAGGTCGGCGGACGGGGCGTCAGTCGGTCTTGATGCTCGACAGGATGTCCAGCTTGGACGCCCGGCGGGCCGGCCAGATCGCGGCCACCAGGCCGACCACCCCGGCCAGCGCCAGGAACAGCGCCAGCTGGCCGTACGGCAGGACGGTGGTCAGTCCGGCGAGGCTGGACTTCAGCGTCCCGTTGATCGCCCAGGCGATGAAGCAGCCGAGCAGCAGGCCGATCCCGGCGCCGAACAGGGAGATCACCACCGACTCCAGTCGGACCATCCGCTTGATGCCCCGGCGGTCCAGGCCGATCGCCCGCAGCATCCCGATCTCGCGCTTGCGCTCGAAGACCGACATGGCCAGCGTGTTGATCACACCCAGGACCGCGATCAGGACCGCCATCCCCAGCAGGCCGTACATCAGGTTCAGCGCGAAGGTGATGACCTGGCTGAAGTCGTCCCGGACGTCCTGCTTGGACTTGACCTCGATCACCGGGTTGGCGCCGGTGGCGTCCTTGAGCGCCTGCTTGAGCTCGGCCGTGGCGCCGTCCTTGCCCTTGACCAGGACGTCGGCGACGTACGGCTTCGACTCGTGCTTGGCGATCTCGCTGTTGGCCAGCAGGACCGGGCCGAGCATGCCGCCCTTCTCGTACACGCCGCCGACGGTGAGCTGGCCGGTGGAACCGTCCGGGAAGGACGCGGTCATCGTCGAGCCGGTGGTGACGTTGAACTTCGCGGCGACGTCCTGGTCCACCAGCAGCTGGCCCTTGCCGAGCGCGGCGCTGGAACCGCTGGTCAACTTGATTTCGGCGATCCGGTCGAAGGTGTCCGCGTCCAGGCCGGTGATCGCCTTGGAGGTGCCGTTGAGCTTCCAGAAGGCGGCGGTCATCGGCGAGGAGGCCGCGACCCCGGGGGCCTTGGCGATCTGGGCGGGCACCTGGCCGGACAGGTTCATGCCGTTGGCGGCCGAGACGATGTAGTCGGACTTCATCGACTTGGTGACGGCCCGGTCGATGGTGTCGCCGACCGAGGTGCCGATCACGGTGAGGCCGGTGACCAGGGTCAGCCCGATGGTGAGCGCGGCCGCGGTGGCCGCGGTGCGGCGCGGGTTGCGCACCGCGTTCTGCTGGGCGAGCTTGCCCGGGGTGCCGCCCAGCCCCCGCAGCAGCGGGCCGACCAGCGCGACGACCGGGCGCGAGAGCAGCGGCAGCAGGACGAACACGCCGATCAGGGCCAGGAAGGCACCCGCGCCGACCGGCAACCGGCCGCTGTCGTCGCCGGTGGAGGCGCCGTAACCGATCAGCGCGAGACCGCCGCCGGTGAGCACCGAGCCGATGGTGTTGCGGACCACCAGGCTCTTCTGGCTGGTCGGCTGGTCACCACTGCTCATCGCGGCCACCGGTGCGATCCGGGCCGCGCGCAGGGCCGGCAGCAGGGCCGACAGGACCGTCACCAGGACGCCGACCACGATGGTCACAGCGACGGTGAGCGGCTTGATCACCAGCGAGCCGTTCGGCATGTCCTCGTTCAGCGAGCCGATCAGGGACTGCATCCCGGCGCCGATCCCGACGCCGGCCAGCAGGCCGGCCACCGCGGAGACGGTGCCGATCACCAGGGCCTCGATCAGCACGGAACGGGTCACCTGCTTGCGGCTGGCGCCGATCGCCCGCAGCAGCGCGAGCTCCTTGGTGCGTTGGGCGACCAGCATGGTGAAGGTGTTGGCGATGATGAAGATGCCGACGAAGAGCGAGATGAAGGCGAAGACCAGCAGCATGGTGCGCATGCTGTCGGTGGCCTTGGTGATCTGCTCCTGCTCCTCGGCGTTGAGCGTGGCACCGGTCTTGATGACGAACTGGTGGTCGGTCGGGATCCTGGGCAGGGCCTGGGCGAGCAGCGCGTCCTCGGAGGTGCCGGGCTTGGCGGTGAGCACGATGCTGCTGTAGCGGCCCGGCTCCAGCAGGGTCTGCTGGGCGGTGGCCTTGTCGAACAGGGTGAGCGTGCCGCCGGTGCTGACCACCGGGTCGTCGGTGGTGAAGATCCCGGTGAGCTTCGCCTCGATCACCGGTCCGTTGACGGCGACCCGGACGGTGTCGCCGACCTTGTAGCCCGCCCGGTCGGCGGTCTTGCGGTCGAGGGCGACCTCCTTGGCGTTCTTCGGGCCCTGGCCCTCGGCCATCGGGTAGCGCGGGTCCCTGCCGTCCTGGCCCGGGGCGAAGTTGGCGCCCTTGGCGGACCAGACCTGGCCGATCAGGTCGCCCTTGTGGTCGGCGACCCCGGTGAAGCCGCTGACCACGCCGCGGGCGGTGGCGGTGCCGGGCAGGGCGGCCAGCTGCTGGACGGCGGCGTCGTCGAGGACGGTGGGGCTGCTCTCGCTCCTCTGCTTGGCGGAGGCGTCGGAGCCGGCCGCGTTGTCCACGACCTGGACCGAGACGTCCGAGTAGCTCTTGGAGTTGCTGTCCCGCAGGGCCTTGCCGAAGGTGTCGGAGAAGACCATGGTGCCCGCGACGAAGGCGGTACCGAGCATGACGGCCAGCGCCGTCATCAGTAGGCGGCCCTTGTGGGCCAGCACGTTGCGCAGAGCGGTGCGATACATGAGGTGTCCTGGGAAGGTTCGGTGAAGCGGGCCGGCGGGCCGTGGGGCCCTGACTGGGTGTCGCCTCAGCTGGTTCGGCCCTTGGCGTCGAAGCGGCGCATGCGGTCCAGGACGGTGTCGGCGGTGGGGGCGTGCAGTTCGTCGACGATCCGGCCGTCGGCGAGGAAGACGACGCGGTCGGCGTAGGAGGCGGCGACGGGGTCGTGGGTGACCATGACGACGGTCTGGCCGAGTTCGCGTACGGA
>NZ_JBHVVI010000238.1:0-5377 GCF_042883685.1 Kitasatospora sp. NPDC058190 | reverse complement strand
TCCCCTTCGAACGCCTCGTCGAAGACCTCGCACCAACCCGCTCCATGGCCCGACACCCCCTGTTCCAGGTCATGCTCACCCTCCAGAACAACACCGCAGCCACCCTCGAACTCCCAGGACTTGCAACCGAACTGCTCCCCGCCGGGCAGGCCCCGGCCAAGTTCGACCTCGACTTCCAGTTCGGCGAACTCTTCGACGCACAGGGCCGGCCCGCCGGCCTCCAGAGCGCCATCACCTTCGCCGTCGACCTCTTCGACCACACGACGATCGAGGCCGTGGCCAAGCGCCTTACCCGCGTTCTGCGCGCTGTCGCCGCCGACCCCGACCAGCCCGTCAGCCGCATCGAGATCCTCGACGACGCCGAGCGCGACCTGATCCTCAACGGCTGGAACGACACCACCCGGGACCTGCCCGCCGCCACCCTGCCCGAGCTGTTCCACGCCCAGGTCACCCGCACGCCCGACGCCACCGCCCTCATCCACCAGAATGAGGAGTTGAGCTATGCCGAGGTGAACGCACGGGCCAACCGCCTCGCCCACCTCCTGGCCGAGCACGGCGTCCGCCCCGAGACCCTGGTCGGCGTCCACATGGAACGCTCCACCGACCTCGTCGTCTCACTCCTCGCGATCCTCAAGGCCGGCGGCGCCTACCTCCCCATCGACCCCAACTACCCCGCCGACCGCATCACCTACATGCTCCGCGACGCACAGCCCACCCTGGTCATCACCACCCGGTCCGTCCAGGACACCCTCCCCGACACCACCACGCGGATCGCCCTCGACAACCCCGACACCGTCACGCACCTCGCCGAACTCGACACCACCAACCCCAAGTCCGGCCTGCTGCCCACCCACCCCGCCTACATCATCTACACCTCCGGCTCCACCGGCCGCCCCAAGGGCGTCACCATCCCCCACCAGGCAATCGGCCGACTGGTGCGGGAGACCAACTACGTCGACCTGGGCTCCGATGACATCGTCGGCCAGTTGGCCTCGGTATCGTTCGACGCGGCGACCTTCGAGATCTGGGGCGCCTTGCTCAACGGCGCCGCCCTGGCGATCGCCCCGCCGAAGGGTCTGTCCGTCTTCGAGCTGCGCGAGTTCCTGACCTCACACCGTGTGACCGCTCTCTGGCTGACGGCCGGGCTCTTCCACGAAGTGGTGGAGTCGGACGTCGAGGCACTCCAAGGGCTCCGCTACCTGCTGGCCGGGGGCGACGTTCTCTCGGTGCCCCAGTGCAGGACCGTGCTTGACCGCCTGCCCCACGTACGGCTGCTCAACGGGTACGGGCCGACGGAGAACACCACCTTCACCACCACCCACGCGATTCGGACCGCCGACCTCGACCGCGGGGGGAGCGTGCCGATCGGAAGTCCGATCTCCGAGACCCGTCTCTATGTCCTCGACGGCGGGCTGCAGCTGGTCCCGCCCGGCGCCGTGGGTGAGTTGTACGTGGCGGGTGCGGGTCTGGCCCGTGGCTACCTGAACCGCCCCTCCCTCACTGCCGAGCGCTTCGTCGCCAACCCCTACGGCGGCTCCGGTGAGCGCATGTACCGCACCGGTGACCTGGTGCGCTGGCGTGCGGACGGCACGCTGGAGTTCGCGGGACGTGCCGACGACCAGGTCAAGATCCGCGGTTTCCGCATCGAGCTCGGCGAGGTCGAGTCGGTACTGGCCGCACACCCCGCCGTCTCCCAGACCACCGTCATCGCCCGCGAGGACACCCCCGGCGACAAGCGCCTCATCGGCTACATCGTCCCCGCCGCGAGCGGCGACGACCACACGGCCCTGACCGCCGCCATCCGCACCGACCTCCAGCAGCACCTGCCGGAGTACATGGTCCCCAGTGCGGTGGTCGTCCTGGACGCGCTGCCGCTGACCGCCAACGGCAAGCTCGACCGCAACGCCCTGCCCGCACCGGACTTCACGACAGCCAGCTCCGGACGCGCACCCCGCACCGCGCAGGAAGAAACGCTCTGCGGCGTCTTCGCCGACGTCCTCGGCGTCCCGTCCGTCAGCATCGACGACAACTTCTTCGAACTCGGCGGCCACTCCCTCCTCGCGACGCGGCTGATGAGCCGGATCCGCACCGTGCTGGGCGTCGAGGTCGGCATCCGCGCCCTGTTCGAGACCCCGACCGTCGCCGGCCTGGCCACACGCCTCGACGGGACCGGAACAACCCGACGCACGCTGACCGCCGGCCCCCGCCCCGACCTGGTACCACTCTCCGCCGCCCAGCGCCGCCTCTGGTTCCTCGGCGAACTCGAAGGCCCCAACGCCACCTACAACATCCCCGCCGCACTACGACTGACCGGCACCCTCGACCGGCAGGCCCTGCGGGCCGCGCTGCACGACGTCATCGAGCGACACGAAGTCCTGCGCACGATCTTCCGCACCACCGACGGCCAGCCCCACCAGCACATACTCCAACCGACGACGGTCACCCTCGACCTGCCCGTCACCGAAGTCACCGAAGCCGACCTGGACCAGGCCCTCACCCACGCCGCCGGACACGTCTTCGACCTCTCCACCCAAGTACCGCTGCGCGCCGAACTGTTCACCACCTCCGAGAACGAGCACGTCCTCGTCCTCGTCGTGCACCACATCGCCGGTGACGGCTGGTCCATGGGCCCACTCGCCCAAGACCTGTCCACCGCCTACACCGCCCGACTCCAACACCACGCCCCGACGTGGGAACCACTCCCGGTCCAGTACGCCGACTACACCCTCTGGCAACACGACCTCCTCGGCGAGGACACCGACCCCCACAGTGTCCTGTCCCAGCAACTCACCCACTGGCGCGAAGCGCTCTCCGGCCTGCCCGAAGAACTCCAGCTGCCCACCGACCGGCCCCGCCCCGCCACCGCCACCCACCACGGCGCCACCCACGACCTGAACATCCCCGCCGAACTGCACCAACAGCTCGCCGACCTCGCCCGCTCCCGCGGCGTCACCATGTTCATGGTCCTCCAAGCCGCCCTGGCCACCCTGCTCTCCCGCCTCGGCGCCGGAACCGACATCCCCCTCGGCACCCCCATCGCCGGACGCACCGACGAAGCCCTCGACGACCTCGTCGGCTTCTTCGTCAACACCCTCGTCATGCGCACCGACCTGACCGGCGACCCGAACTTCAACGAACTCCTCAACCGCGTCCAACACACCGGACTCGGCGCCTTCGCCAACCAGGACATCCCCTTCGAACGCCTCGTCGAAGACCTCGCACCAACCCGCTCCATGGCCCGACACCCCCTGTTCCAGGTCATGCTCACCCTCCAGAACAACACCGCAGCCACCCTCGAACTCCCAGCCATCGAGACCAAGTTGGTCTCGACCGGGCAGCTGCCGGCCAAGTTCGACCTCGACTTCCAGTTCGGCGAACTCTTCGACGCACAGGGCCGGCCCGCCGGCCTCCAGAGCGCCATCACCTTCGCGACCGACCTCTTCGACCACACGACGATCGAGGCCGTGGCCAAGCGCCTTACCCGCGTTCTGCGCGCTGTCGCCGCCGACCCCGAGCAGCCCGTCAGCCGCATCGAGATCCTCGACGACGCCGAGCGCGACCTGATCCTCAACGGCTGGAACGACACCGCCCGGGACCTGCCCGCCGCCACCCTGCCCGAGCTGTTCCACGCCCAGGTCGCCCGCACGCCCGACGCCACCGCCGTGGTGTTCACGGACACCCGGCTCAGCTACGCCGAGCTGAACGCCCGCGCCAACCGCCTCGCCCACCTCCTGACCGAGCACGGCGTCGGCCCGGAGCAGCTCGTGGCGCTGGCCATGCCACGCTCCGCGGAGATGGTCGTGGCAGTGCTCGCCGTACTCAAGGCCGGCGGCGCCTACCTCCCCATCGACCCCAACTACCCCGCCGACCGCATCAGTTACATGCTCGGCGACGCACAGCCCACCCTGGTCATCACCACCCGGTCCGTCCAGGACACCCTCCCCGACACCACCACGCGGATCGTCCTCGACGACGCCGACACCGTCGCGCACCTGGCCGGCCTCGACACCACCAACCCCGAGTCCGGCCTGCTGCCCACCCACCCCGCCTACGTCATCTACACCTCCGGCTCCACCGGCCGCCCCAAGGGCGTCGTCATCCCCCACGGCAACGTGGCCCGCCTCCTGTCCGGGACCGACCACTGGTTCCACTTCACCACCGACGACGTGTGGACCTGGTTCCACTCCTTCGCCTTCGACTTCTCCGTCTGGGAGCTGTGGGGCGCCCTCCTCAAGGGCGGACGCCTCGTCGTCGTGCCCTTCGACGTCTCCCGCTCCCCGCAGGACTTCCTCGACCTCCTCGTCCGCGACCAGGTCACCGTCCTCAACCAGACCCCGTCCGCCTTCTACCAGCTGATGCAGGCCGACGCGCAGAACCCCGAACTCAGCCGGCGCCTCACCCTGCGCACCGTCGTCTTCGGCGGCGAGGCACTCGACCTCAAGCGCCTGCGCGACTGGTACAGCCGCCACCACGACGACGCCCCCCTGCTCGTCAACATGTACGGCATCACCGAAACCACCGTGCACGTCAGCTACATGGCCCTCGACTCGGCCATCAGCGCCGACACCGGTATCGGAAGCGTCGTCGGTCGCGGCATCCCCGACCTGCGCCTGTACGTCCTCGACGAAGGCCTCCGCCTCGTCCCTGCCGGGACCGCCGGTGAGTTGTACGTGGCGGGTGCGGGTCTGGCCCGTGGCTACCTGAACCGCCCCTCCCTCACTGCCGAGCGCTTCGTCGCCAACCCCTACGGCGGCTCCGGCGAGCGCATGTACCGCACCGGTGACCTGGTGCGCTGGCGTGCGGACGGCACGCTGGAGTTCGCGGGACGTGCCGACGACCAGGTCAAAATCCGCGGCTTCCGCATCGAACTCGGCGAAATCGAATCGGCACTGGCCGCACACCCCGCCGTCTCCCAGGCCACCGTCGTCGTCCGCGAGGACACCCCCGGCGACAAGCGCCTCATCGGCTACGTCATCCCCGCCGCGAGCGGCGACGCAGACACGGCCCTGACCGCCACCATCCGCACCGACCTCCAGCAGCACCTGCCGGAGTACATGGTCCCCAGCGCGGTGGTCGTCCTGGACGCGCTGCCGCTGACCGCCAACGGCAAGCTCGACCGCAACGCCCTACCCGCACCGGACTACACGGCCACGACCGCAGGACGCGCACCCCGCACCCCGCAGGAAGAAACGCTCTGCGGCGTCTTCGCCGACGTCCTCGGCGTCCCGTCCGTCAGCATCGACGACAACTTCTTCGAGCTCGGCGGCCACTCCCTGCTCGCCACGCGGCTGATGAGCCGGATCCGTACCGTGCTGGGCGTCGAGGTCGGCATCCGCGCCCTGTTCGAGACCCCGACCGTCGCCGGCCTGGCCACACG
>NZ_JBHVVI010000237.1:0-5810 GCF_042883685.1 Kitasatospora sp. NPDC058190 | reverse complement strand
GCTGGGGGCGTGCCGGTCCCGCGCTCCCCTGCGCTGTTGGGCCCCGCCTCGCCCCGGGTGTGCCGGGGGTCGGGGGGGGGGGGGCGGCCCGCCCCGCCCGCACCTCTGGGACCTTGGTGCCTCTGGGGCGCTGGCGTGACTGGGTGACCGGGGCGACCGGGGTGACCGGGGAGACCCGGGCCCCGTGAGGCCCCGGCATGGGCGGAGGGCGGAGGGCGGAGGGCGGAGGTGGCGGCGGGGGGAGGGGAGGGGAGGGGGAGGGCCCCCGAACGGCGATGTCCGATTCCCGCCAGTCACCCCCCACCCGGTGCCGCAAACTGGACAACGTGATCGACGACGACATCCGGTACCGAGCCGTGGACAGCCGCGACGCCCGTTTCGACGGGGTCTTCTTCACGGCCGTCACCTCCACCGGAATCTACTGCCGACCGAGCTGCCCCGCCGTGACCCCCAAGCGCGCCAACTGCCGCTTCTACCCCAGTGCCGCGGCCGCCCAGGGCGCGGGCTTCCGTGCCTGCCGCCGCTGCCGCCCCGACTCGGTGCCGGGCTCCCCGGAGTGGAACCACCGCGCCGACCTGGTCGGTCGCGCGATGCGCCTGATCGGCGACGGCGTGGTGGACCGTGAGGGTGTCGCGGGCCTGGCCGACCGCCTGGGCTACAGCGCCCGTCAGCTGCAGCGCCAGCTCACCGCCGAGCTCGGCGCCGGCCCGATCGCCCTGGCCCGTGCCCGCCGCGCCCAGACCGCCCGCCTCCTGTTGCAGACCACCGAGCTGCCCGTCACCGACATCGCGTTCGCGGCCGGCTTCGCCTCCGTCCGCCAGTTCAACGACACCGTCCGCGAGGTCTACGACCGCACCCCGACCGGCCTGCGCGCCGAGGTCGTGGCCGGCCGCCGCACCGCCACCCCGGCCGGCGGCCTCACCCTGCGCCTTGCCTACCGCGGCGCGATCGACAGCGACCACCTGATCGACTTCCTCGCCCTGCGTGCCGTCCCCGGCGTGGAGGAGGTCGTACCCAGCGCGCGCCCCGGCGTGCGCACCTACCGGCGCACCCTCGCGCTCCCGTACGGGCACGGCATCGCCGAAGTCGACGGCCTCGCACCGGGCGAGCCGCGCACCCGCGGCTGGCTCGACTGCCGCCTGCTGCTCGCCGACCTGCGTGACCTGCCGACGGCCGTCCAGCGCCTGCGCATCCTCTTCGACCTGGACGCCGACCCGGACACCGTCGACGAACAGCTCGGCGCCGACCCGGTGCTCGGCCCGCTGGTCCGCGAGCGCCCCGGCCTGCGCTCGCCCGGCCATGTGGATCCGCACGAGCTCGCCGTGCGCGCCGTCCTCGGCCAGCAGATCACCGTCGGTGCCGCCCGCACCCTGGCGGGCCGGCTCGCCGAGAAGTACGGCGCCGCACTGCCCGAGCCGAGTGGCGGCCTGCGGCTGCTCTTCCCGACGGCGGCGGCCCTGGCCACCGCCGACCCGGAGGACTTCGCGATGCCCGCGGCCCGTCGCCGCGCGCTCACCGGCCTGTGCGCCGCGCTCGCCGAAGGCGTGGTCCGCCTCGACAGCGGGGCCGACCGCGAGGCAGCGGCGGCCCAGCTGATGGCCCTGCCCGGGATCGGCCCCTGGACGGTCGGCTACCTGCGGATGCGGGCCCTCGCCGACCCCGACGTCTTCCTCCCCAGCGACGTGGGCGTCAAGCACGGCCTGACCAGGCTCGGCGCCGCCGGCGACCCGAAGTCCGCCGCCCACGCGGCCGGGGCCTGGGCCCCGTGGCGCTCCTACGCCGTCCACCGGCTGTGGGCCGGCCCCGCGAGCACCAGTACCAGCATCAGCATCAGTACCGGAACGGAGAACGACCCGGCATGAGCACCACCGTCTACACCACCATGGAGAGCCCCTTCGGCCAGCTGCTGCTCAGCGGTGTGCTGCCGGAGGACAGCGGTGCGGCGGCCCTGGCCACCGTCACCGCGCCCGGCCAGAAGTACGCGCTGGCCGAGCCCGCCGACGACTGGGTGCTCGACCCCGAGGCCCTCGCCGAGCCGGTGGCCCAGCTGACCGCCTACTTCGCCGGCCGGCGCACCACCTTCGACCTCCCGCTCGCGCCGGAGGGCACCGAGTTCCGCCGCCGGATCTGGGCCGCGCTGGACGAGATCCCGTACGGCACGACCGTCACCTACGGCCAACTCGCCGAGCTGGCCGGGCAGGAACCACGCATGGTGCGGGCGGTCGGCGGCGCGGTGGGCGCGAACCCGCTGCTGATCGTCCGCCCCTGTCACCGGGTGATGGGCGCCAACGGCTCGCTCACCGGCTTCGCCGCGGGCGTGGACCGCAAGCGCTGGCTGCTGGAGCTGGAGCGCGGCACCCTGTTCTGAACCCGGTGAATTCGCAGCCGGCTCAACGGCCTCTCGCCCGAGGCCGGCTGGACGGGCTCTTGAACCGAGGTGGGCTCAACTGCGCAGGTCCACCCGCCAGTTGTTGCTGCGCATGAACCGCCCGGGCGGGAACTCGAAGTCGGTCTGGCCGAGCAGGGTGAACCCGGCCTTCGCGCAGACCGCGTTGGAGGCGGGGTTGTCCACCGACGGGAACGCGTGCAGATGGCGGTGCGCGGCCTCGCGCCGGGCGGCCTCGACGGCGGCCCGGGTGGCCGCGACGGCGATGCCCCGCCCCTGGTGGCCGGGCAGCACGTTCCACCCCATCTCGTGCACGGTCTCGCCCTCCCACGTCCGGGTGCCGTAGCCGACCGTCCCGACCGCCTCGCCCTCGGGCAGCAGCACGATCCGGTACATGCAGCCCAGGGCGGACGGGACGAAGTCCAGGTAGCGCCGGTGCCGGTGGAGCAGCTGCTCCTCGGTCTCCGGTCCGCCGACGTGCTTCTTCATCTCCGGCGTGTTCACCCGGCGCAGCAGCGCGAGGTCGGCGTCCGTCCAGGGCTCGATCTGTACCTCTACGGTGGTCATGGCGGGGACGGTAGCGCCGCCGGGCCTCGGGGACCAGCGGTTTTACCGAGCGGGGCCGGTCCGCGGGCCTCGCCGGCCCGCCTCCTCGGCCCGGCTCCTTGGCCCGGCTCCCGGGCCCTGCCCGTCAGCCCTGCTCTCCGCCGCCCCCCGGCTGGGCCAGGGCCCGGGCGAGCTGTTCCAGCGCGGGCAGTGCGTGGACGACCGCCTCGCGGTCGGCCGGGGCGAGGGTGCCCAGGGCGGTGGCGATCCGGCGTTCGTGGGCGTGCTGCCAGTCGTCCAGCTGGCGCCGCCCGGCCGGGGTGAGCGCGATCCGGGCGGTGCGCCGGTCGCCGGGGTCGGCCTGGCGGTCGACGAACCCGGCCTCCAGCAGCTTCCCGACCAGACCGCTGACGGTGTTGGGGGCGAGCCGCTGCCGGGCGGCCAGCTCGCCGACCCGCAGTGGCGCGGCGGCGAGCGTCTGCAGGAGCTCGACCTGCGCCATCGGCAGGAATTCCCACGGGTAGTCGGTGCGGATGCTGCTGCGCAGTGCGCGGCGCAGCCGGGTGACGGTGTCGGTCAGCTGCCGGGCGTGCTCGACCGCCGGGTCGGGGGCTTCGGTGGCGGGGTCGGGAACATGCGGTGACGACGGCATGGCGAACAGCGTATCGCCTGGTACGGGGCGTTTCCGGCGCGCCGTCCGCCCCTCGGACGGGCCGCGGACGTAGGGTGGGACGTTTCGTATCGCAGGGCGATCAGCTCGTAGAAAGAACATATCTGCATCCGATATATTCGTCCCATGAACGCCACCGCCCTTGCCGCGCGCCTGCTCACCGAGCGGCCGCGGCCCCGCGGCGTAGCCGGCTGGCGCCACGCCCACTGGCTGGCCGTCGGCACGGTCTGCCTCGGCGCTTTCCTCGGCCAGCTCGACGCCAGCGTCATCGCTCTGGTCTTCCCCGCCCTGGGCCGGCACTTCGACGCGGGTTTCGCCGCCGTCGAATGGGTCGCGCTCGCCTACCTGCTGGTCCTGGTCGCCCTGCTGGCCCCGATCGGCTGGCTGTCCGACCTGGTCGGCCGCAAGACCATGTACATCGGCGGCTTCGCCGTCTTCGGCCTGTCCTCGCTGGGCGCCGGATTCGCCGGCGCTCTGTGGATCCTGGTCGCCTGCCGGGCCGTCCAGGCCGTCGGCGCCGCGATGATGCAGGCCAACAGCGTCGCCCTGGTCGCGCGCGGGGTCCCGGAGCACGCGATGCGCCGCGCGCTCGGCATCCAGGCCGCAGCCCAGGGCCTCGGGCTGGCGCTCGGCCCCAGCCTCGGCGGGCTGCTGGTGGAGCACGCCTCCTGGCAGTGGGTGTTCTGGGTCAACGTGCCGATCGCCGTGTTCGGCATCGTGGCCGGTTGGTACCTGCTGCCGCGCACCCGGACCTGTGCTCCGGTGGCGGTCCCGGGACCACGCGACGGAGAGCCGCGGGCGCCCCGCTTCGACCTGCCCGGCATGCTGCTGCTCACCGGCGCGACCAGCGCGCTGCTGCTCGCCCTGTCCACCGCCTCCGGCCTGCCCCTGCCCGGCTGGGCCGTCGCCGTCCTGCTGTTCGTCTCCGTCGTCCTCGCGCTGGCCCTGGTGCGCCAGGAGCGGCGGGCCGCCCGGCCGATCCTGGCGCCGGGGCTGGTGAACACCCCGGGCGTGCGGTCCGGGCTGGTGGTCGCGCTGATCGGCTACCTGCTGCTGTTCTGTCCGCTCGTGCTGGGCCCGGTGCTGCTCACCGGTGCGGGGGTGTCGACGGCTGCCGCGGGACTGGTGGTCACCATGCTGCCGGCGGCCTTCGCGGTCGCCGCGACGGTCGGCGGCGCGCTGCTGCCCCGGGGCTGGTCGGACGTGGCCAGGTGCCGCTTCGGCGCGGGCCTCGCGGGCGCCGGGCTGCTGTTGTTCGCCGTGCTGCCGGTCTCCGGTGCGGCGGTGGTGGCCCCGCTGCTGGTCGCCGGGTACGGGCTGGGCCTGTTGCTGCCCGCCAACAACGCGCTGGTGATGCGGGCGATCCCGGCCGAGTGCTCGGCGGTCGGCGGCGGCATGGTGAACATGGCGCGCAGCCTCGGCACCGCGCTCGGCATGGCGCTGTCGGTCCTCGGAGTCCACCTGGCGGGCGCGGCGTCCGGTGGGCGGACGGTGCTGGTCGTCCTGGCGGTGGTCGCGGTGGCGGCCACCGCGCTGACCGGTCCGACTCCGGCCCGTGGGAGCCTCAGGACGGGCTGACGTTCAGGGCGTCCTGGGCCCGGTTCAGGCCGAGCCGCACCAGCGTCTCCAGGGCGTCCGCGCAGCGGTCCAACACCCCCGGCATCGCGGCCAGTTCCTCGTCCGAGAACTTCTTCAGCACGTAGTCGCCGACGCTCTGCCCCTTCGGCGGACGCCCGATGCCGAACCGCAGCCGGACGAAGTCGCGGGTGCCGAGCACCTCGCCCACCGAGCGCACCCCGTTGTGCCCGCCCGGCCCGCCGCCGCGCTTCAACTTGCCGGAGCCGTACGCGAAGTCCAGGTCGTCCTGGACGACCACCAGGCGCTCGACCGGCACCCCGTAGCGGCGCAGCAGGGCGGCCACCGGGCGGCCGGACAGGTTGATGAACCACAGCGGCTTGGCCAGCAGCACCTGGCGGCCGTCCACCTCGATCTCGGCGACCACGGTGGCGAGCCCGCGCCGGCGGAACCGGGCGCCGTGGCGCTCGGCCAGCCGGTCGACGGCGAGGAAGCCCGCGTTGTGCCGGGTCAGCCGGAACCACGGGCCGGGGTTGCCCAGCCCGGCGATCAGCCAGGGTGCGTCAGGGGTCATACGGGGTTCTCCAGGAGTCGGGACGGCGGACGGCCGGGGCGCTGCGGGCGGTACGGGAC
>NZ_JBHVVI010000236.1:0-6000 GCF_042883685.1 Kitasatospora sp. NPDC058190 | reverse complement strand
CGTGAGCAGCTACCACCTGAGCGGCGAGACCGGCCGCGCCGGCCGTCGGCGCCGGGCGGTGGCCCAGCGGGCCGTGGGCCGGCCCCGGGGGCCCACCCCCAAAAACCACCCCGGCGGCCCCCCCCCGCCCCCCCCCCACGCCCCCGATCTGCCGGGTCCGGCTGCCCGCGCAGCCGCAGCGGGCAGCCGGTCGTTCAGTGCTGTCCGGGCAGCAGCACCAGGGGAACGGCCGCGAAGACCACTCCGTGTCGCGAGTAGCAACGGTCGTTCTGGCTTGTGACGGTGGTGCTCCGTGGTGAGCGGCACTGGCGACTGGCATAGCCTTTGGCGCGTCGGCGAAGCATGATCACCCGTGGGAGGACCTCTCGTGATCACCGTCCAGCCCGTTCGTGTGTCCTTCGGGGTGCTACGAAACAGCCGCCGTTTGTTGGTGTTCCCACTGCTCAGCGGTGCCGCGTTGGCGCTGATCTCCGGTGGCGTGGCGGTGCCGGCGTTCCTTCGGGATTGGGCCGAGCCGTCGCCGTCCACCTTCGATGTGATCTCCTTGGGAGTCGGCTATCTCCTGTTGGGATTCGCGCTCACCCTCTGCAGTGCCGCGATGATCTGCGCGGTCGATGACGTGCTGCGGGGAGAGCCCGCCCGGATCGGCGTGAACTACCGGCGAGCCCTGGGGCACTGGCGACGGCTGCTGGCGTGAAGCCTGCTCAACACGACGATTCTGCTGCTCATCCGACAGCTGGAGCGGATCCCGATCGTCGGCTGGATCATGAACGAACTGTTCAGCGCCGGATGGGCTGCCGCCACCTACCTGGCGCTGCCGGCCATGATGATCGACGGCCTCGGGGTGGCGGAGGGCACCCGCCGGTCGGCGGGGATGCTGCGCGAGACCTTCTCCCGGCGTGACTGGTTTGGTGGTCAGGCCGGGGCGGGGATCCGGGCGCCTCGGCCGTCGAAGAGCCGGGTGATGGAACGGCAGTCGGTGGCGTCCGTACCGGCGCCCTCGGCACCCGGAGCGATGGAGCTGCCGGACGGCCTGAAGGCCCGTGAGGTCGAGGTGACCGGCGCTGATCGCCACCGAGCAGGGCGGTGAGCGGTCCGGTGAGGGCGGGAGGGGCGACGAGCCGGTGCATCAGAGTCCGATCGCGCTGGTAGAGCCGGTTGGCCTGCCCGCAGGTTGCCGCGGGGTCCCCGGTTGTGCCCGACGCGGGTCCCGGTGCGACAAGGCGCGTCAAGCTTCCGGCTGCCGCCCCCGGCCACCGCGCGTCAGCCGCCCGGCGCCGCGACTGTAGTACGTGTCGTGTCCGGGGTGGGGTGCGGGGTTGCCGGTGTCGGTGGAACGACGTGATGTCATGAGGTCTGGGCCTGGGCGTGTGCCGGAAGTGGTGGTTGTCAGCGGGTGCGTCTACGGTGCCGATCATGAATGGTGATGGGCGTGAGGGTGGTTCGGGTACCGGTCCGGTGGTGGCGGGTGCGTGGTGGACGGACCTGGGGTTGTTGGTGAACGGCGATCCGGCGCGGGTATGGGGGTTGCTGGATTCGGGGGCGGATCCGCGGGCTCGTTTGATGGCGGCGGTGTACCGGGCGTCGGCACATGTGCACCGGGATGCGACGGCGGGGGTGCGTCGGCAGTTCCTGGCACTGGACGCGGCTCGGTACGGGGACGTGGAGTTGGCGGCGCGGATCAGTGCCGTTGTGGTGGCGGGCGAGCCTGCGCCGCGGTGGGGGGTGGAGTGGTCCACCGGTACCCAGGTCGATGCTCGGGTCCGGCACGTAATGGACGCCCACGGGGCCCCTGTGAACGCGGTGGCGACGGCGGTGGTGGACGGCCGGTCGGTCGCCGTCACGACCGGCGACGACGAGGGGGTATGGGTGTGGGACCTGGTCACCGGTGAGCAGATCGGCGAGCCGCTGGTAGGCCACGACGGCGGGCTGCAGGCGGTGGCAACCGGGGTGGTGGAAGGCCGTCCGGTCGCCGTCACCGGCGACAACGAGGGCACGGCGCGGGTGTGGGATCTGGGCACCGGCGAGCAGGTCGGCGACGTACTAGTAGGCGAAGGCGTGCTGGTACACGAAGGCCCGCGGGGAGTCGAAGACGTGTGTGCGGTGGCGACGGCCGTGGTGGAGGGCCGGCCGGTCGCCGTGATCGGCGGATACGGCAAGAGGGTGCGGGTGTGGGATCTGGGCACCGGCGAGCAGGTCGGCGGCTTCCTGCACGGCCATGACGGCCCGGTGTTCTCGGTGGTGACGGCGGTGGTGGACGACCGGCCGGTCGCCGTCACCGGCGGCGCCGACGAGACAGTGCGGGTGTGGGATCTGGCCACCGGCGAGCAGATCGGCGCCCTCCTGCACGGCCACGACCGCACATATTCTGCCGTGGCGACGAGCGTGGTGGAGGGCCGCCCGGTCGCCGTCACCGGCGGCTACGACGAAACAGTGCGGGTATGGGATCTGGCCACCGGCGAGCAGATCGGCGCCCTCCTGCACGGCCACGACCGCACAGTGTCTGCCGTGGCGACGGCGGTGGTGGACGGCCGGCCGGTCGCCGTCACCGGCTGCAAGGACGGGACGGTGCGGGTGTGGGACCTGGCCACCCGCCAACAGATCGGCGACCCCCTGGAAGGCCATTGGGAAGGCTATGACCTGGAGGTGTGGGCGGTGGCCACCGGGGTGGTGGGGGGCCGGCCGGTCGCCGTCGCCGGCGGCGAGGACGGGATGGTGCGGGTGTGGGACCTGGCCACCGGCGAGCAGATCGGCAACCCCCTGCGAGGCCACAGCGAAGACATCTGGGCGGTGGCCACCGGGGAGCTGGAGGGCCGGCCGGTCGCCGTCACCGGCGGCGAGGACGGGACGGTGCGGGTGTGGGACCTGGCCACCGGCGAGCCGATCGGCGAGCCGGTGCACCGCCCCACCGGCAGGATGCTGGCGGCGGCCACCGGGGAGGTGGAGGGCCGGCCGGTCGCCGTCACCGTCGGCGAGGACAAGACGGTGCGGGTGCGGGACCTGGCCACCGGCGAGCAGATCGGCGCCCTCCTGCACGGCCACGACCGCACAGTGTCTGCCGTGGCGACGAGCGTGGTGGAGGGCCGGCCGGTCGCCGTCACCGGCAGCGAGTGGGGGACGGTGCGGGTGTGGGACCTGGCCACCGGCGAGCAGATCGGCAACCCCCTGCGAGGCCACACGCAAGCAGTGCGGGCGGTGGCAACGACCGTGCTGGACGGCCGGCCGGTCGCCGTCACCAACGGCGCCGACGGGACCACACGAATATGGGACCTGGCCACCCGCCAACAGATCGGCGACCCCCTGCAAGGCGGGCGGGAGGCGGCAATCGGAGTCATGGAAGGCCGTCCGGTCGCCGTCGCCGACCGCGACGACGAGGGCACGGTGCGGGTATGGGACCCGGCCACCGGCGAGCAACTGGGGCCGGAACTGCGGTTCCCCGCACCAGTGGAGGCGTTGGCGGTGGCTCCAGACGGGCGGCTCGTGGTCGGTTTCGGTCACGAGGTCGCGGTCCTGTCCCCCCACTGACCGGCCAAACCATCCTCCCCATCAGGCCCCCGCGGGCCGGCCACTCATGAATAGGCGAACGCAACGGGAGCCCTGCCGCCCCGAACCGGAACACCCGCAAGGCCACACGCCCGGCCGGGGCCGCAGGGGCCAAGGGGCAGCGCGAACGCGCCGCCGCTTACGTGTCCCCGTCTCGGTGCTGTCAGGTCGGGGCGGGGATCCAGGCGCCTGGGCCGTCGAAGAGCCGGGCGATGGCGTCGAGGAGGTTGTGGCCCTGCTTCGCGGCGGTGGACAGGTAGCCGCGCACGGTGAAGAAGCGCTCGGCGCCCAGTGCCGTGCGCCGGCCGCCGGTGACCTTCTGTTGGATCTCGGCCATCCGGATGGCCTGCTCGCTGGTGTTGTTGTCGAAGGGCACCCGCCAGTCGAAGGCGAAGCGCAGTACCTGGTCGCATTCGGTGTCGAGGCGCTCGAGCAGGTTCGCTGCCTTCGACCGCTTGCCACGCGGCTCACCCGGGGCGCGGGCCGGGTGCGAGGTCCGCCCGGCGGCGACGATCTCCTCGTAGCGGGCGGCCAGGCGTTCGAGGGTGGCCACGGTGAAGCCGGTGGAGTGCGGGTGTGCGGCCCGGATGGCCTCGACCTCGTCCCAGGTGTCCACCAACAGCGTGGCGAGGCCCCCGGCCCAGGTCTCGGGGCGGCCGTCGGGCGCGTTCTCCACGACAGCGGCGAGTTCACGCAGGTGATGCGCGTTGCACAGGGCGTGGGCTACGTCGGTGTAGGTCTTGTCGGGCTTCCAGCCGTCGTGAACGGCGACGCCGGTGAAGTGTGGCAGGACGCCCATGGCCTCGAACGCCTGCACGCCGCGCAACGCATGGACCAGGTAGAGCGTCAGCGAGCGGGTGCAGGCGGTGTGCACCCAGCAAGTGCGGCCGGCGACGCGGGTGCCGGTCTCATCGAAGCCGACCACTTCACACTCGACAAGCTGTCGCCGCACGGCCTCGGTGTGCTCGGCGACCGCGTCGGCGGCCTGTCCGGCCCCACCGAGCAGGGTCGCGGTGGCCACGTCGGCGCCGAGGACGTCGGCGAGCAGTTCGGCGCACCGCTCGTAGGGCAGGTGCTGACGGGTGAGCAGGTAGAGGGCCAGGCTCTTCAACTGGGGCCCGTACTGGGCCGGGGCCGCCGGCGCGTTTGGCGGGGCGGCGGCGGTGACCTGCCCGCACACGCAGCGGCGGTGCTCGATGCGGTGCTCGGTCACCCGCAGGCGGATCTCGGGCAGGTCGAAGACCTGACGCCGCTCGACAGAGACCACCTCGGCCAACGCCAGGTCGCCCGCGCAGCCCCGGCACTCCTGCGGGGTGTGGACCTCGACCGCATCCGGTGCGTCGACCTGCATCAGTGAGCCCCCGGCAGCGCCGCGGGGCTTGCCCGGGCCGCGACCCGAGGGCTCGCGCAGTGACGCCGGGCGGGCAAGCCCGTCGCTGGACGGCGGCTTGGACGAGTTCTTCGAGTTCATCCCCAGACGCCGCTTGAGCTCCGCGTTCTCCGCCCGCAGCTCAGCGATCTCCGCCCTGGCTGCAGCCAGCTCGCTCCGCAACTCGCCAACGAGTGCGCCCAGTTCCGCATAGCTCGGCAGCGGCGGGGTCCCGGACACAAGACCCAATGATCAACCAGCAGAACGCCGAGATCAACTCAGCGTGCCAGAAGCACCAAATCAGTCACCTCCCGGCAGGTGTACGGCTCACTGTGGATCGCGCTGCCCATGGTCCTCTCGATGGTCATCGGATTCGTGGCACTCATGCCGGTAACTCGAGTTTCGCCGTTTTCGCGGGGTCACTCTGGCGAGTGTGGCTGTTGGCGTTTGGGTTCTGTGGTCTTGGTGGCGGCCCGGGACTGCGGCCGGACGCGTGCGGGGCGCGGCCAGGCACCGGAGCAGGTCTCTCCTGTTCCTTCGTCGAGTCCTGCGTTGGGCTGGTCGGTTGGTCTGTTGCGGTGCTGTTCCGGCAGCCACGCAGCGCGGAGGCGCAGGCGGCCACCAGGGCCATGACCGCAGCCGTGCTGAAGACGATGACGAGTCCGTGGTGGAAGGGGCCGGAGATGAGTTCGGGGAAGAACCGCGTCCCGGTGATGGTCTGGGCGTTGTGGGCGGGAAGCGTGCTCAGGACACCGCTGGGCCCCAGCAGGTGGCCGATCGGATTGTTGCCGAGGAACGTGGCGAACAGCGTGCTCACCGGCGGCAGCCCGGCCAGGTGGCCGGCCGCCTCGGCCGGCACTCCCTGTGCCCGCAAGCCGCTGTCGAGAGTGTGCGGAAGCGTCGTGGCCAGGCCGGTGATCATCAGCGAGAAGAACAGGCCGATCGACAGGGCGATGCCCGAGTTCTGGAACGTCGCACGCATGCCGGAGGCCACGCCGCGTTGCTCCGGCGGCACGCTGCCCATGATCGCCGAGGTGTTCGGCGCCGAGAACATGCCCTGGCCGAGCCCGCTGAGCAGCAGCAGGCCC
>NZ_JBHVVI010000235.1:0-6001 GCF_042883685.1 Kitasatospora sp. NPDC058190 | reverse complement strand
CGGTGGCGCGGGCGACGGGGGCGGGGTGGGCCGCTGCGGGGTCGGGGGCGGCGCGGGGGCACGCGGTGGCGCGGGCGACGGGGGCGGGGTGGGCCGCTGCGGGGTCGGAGGCGGCGTTGGGGTCGGCGTGGGAGTCGGTGTGGGAGTCGGGGTCTGGGTCGGGGTGGGCGTCGGTGTGGGAGTCGGGCTGGGCGTCGAACACGGGTGGTGATGGTGGTGGTGGTGATGCCCGTGCCCGTCGTGGTCGCCGTGCCCGTCGTGGTCGCCGTCGTCGTCGCCCTGCTCGTCGTCCGGCCGTCCCGGCTGGTGCCCGTGCGGCGGCTTGGGCCCGTGGTGCTTGGCGTCGGGGGCGACGGTCACGCCGACCTGGACGTCCACGTCCACCCCGACGTCCACTCTGCCGCCCGGACCCACCGTCATCGACACGTCCGTCTCACTGCACACCCAGGTGTCGACCACCGGACCGTGCGGGTGTCCGCCCTGGCGCTCGGCGCCGGCGGCAGTGGCGCCGCCGGCCAGCGCGCACATGGCCACCGCGCCGACCGCAGCGCCGATCAGTCGCACCCGCCGCCCGGGGGTCACAGTCCCACCGCCGTGCTGCGGTATCCGTCGGAACTGCCGACGCTGCGACATGGGCTCCACACACCTCTCGGGTCGACCGGGGGACGGCAGGGGGCTCGGGCTGATCAGCCACGGCGAAGGAGACAGAGTCCGTCGAAACCGGAACGGGAACCCGATCGGGTACGACCAGGTGCCTTCAAACGTGATCAGGCGGACGGCCCGCCGTCGCGGGCGGGCCGTCCGCCATCAGGTCAAACGATCTTCACGCCGGCCGGTTACGGCCTGCGCGCACTGTTCTCCGCACTCGGCAGAGCACTCGGCGCCCAGCACGCAGCACTCGAGACCCGACGCTCAGTGGCGGCGGTGCGCGATCTCGACGTTCTCCAGAACGCCGACCGCGTCCGGCACCAGGATCGCGCAGGAGTAGTAGGCGCTGACCAGGTAGGAGATGATCGCCTTCTCGTCGATCCCCATGAAGCGCACCGACAGCGAGGGCTGGTACTCGTCCGGGATGCCGTTGTGGTGCAGGCCGATGACGCCCTGGTTGTCCTCACCGGTACGGATCACCAGGATCGAGCTGGTGTTCTCCTTGGTGATCGGGATCTTGCTGCACGGCAGGATCGGCACACCGCGCCAGGCCGGCACCTGCTGCCCGCCGAGGTCGACGTGGTGCGGGTAGATGCCCCGGGCGTTGAACTCGCGGCCGATCGCGGCGATGGTCCGCGGGTGCGCCAGCAGGTAGTCGGGGTCGCGGCGGCGGTTGAGCAGCTCGTCCAGGTCGTCCGGGGTGGGCGGGCCGGAGTGGGTCTGGATCCGCTGGTCGAAGTCGGCGTTGTTGAGCAGGCCGAACTCCGGGTTGTTGATCATCTCGTGCTCCTGGCGCTCGCGCAGGGCCTCGATGGTCAGCCGGAGCTGGTGCTCGATCTGGTTCATCGGTTCGTTGTACAGGTCCGCGACACGGGTGTGGACCTTGAGGATGGTCTGGGCGACGCTCAGCTCGTACTCACGCGGCTTGAGCTCGTAGTCCACGAAGGCGCCGGGGAGTTCGTACTCGCCGTGGTGGCCGGCCGACATGGCGATCTCGGCCTCGCCGCGCTCGTTCTGAGCCTGCAGCGGCAGGGCCAGGAAGGACTCCAGGTGCTCCTGGAGGCTGGGCGCGTTGTCCCGGATGCGGGCGAAGTCGGCCCGGTTCAGGGTCAGGGCGACACCGGAGGTGGCGGTCTTCGCGGTGTACTCCCAGACGGCGTCCTCGTTGAGCAGCGAGTCGTCGCCGAACCGGTCGCCGTCACCGGCCACGCCGACCACGGTCTCGTCGCCGTACTTGCCGGTGCCGATCTTGTTGATCTTGCCGTGGGCGATCAGGAAGATCTTGTCGGCCGCCTCGCCCTGGGTGGTGAGGATCTCGCCGGGGCCGAAGTCGACCTGCTGGCAGCGGTCGGCGAGGGCGGTCAGCACCTCCTCGTCCTCGTAGCCGCGCAGCAGGGCGAGCTCGCCCAGCTCGGCCGGGATCACACGAACCTGGGAGCCGGTCTTGATGAACTCCACCACGCCGTTGCCGACGGTGTAGGTGAGCCGACGGTTGACGCGGTAGGCGCCACCGTTGGCCTGCACCCAGGGAAGCACCTTGAGCAGCCAGCGGGAGGTGATCTCCTGCATCTGCGGCGCGGACTTGGTCGTGGTGGCAAGGTTGCGGGCAGCTGCCGTCGCGAGGCTCTGCTGCCGGTCCTGCTGTGTCTCCGGGTTCGTGTCCACGGGCATCGGCAGGGTCTCCATTCGTGTGGTCGGGTCGCGCGGCCCGGGCCGTACCGCACCGCCTGGGCACGCGAGCCATGGCGGATCATCAGATCCGCTTACTGGTGGGGAAGTTGGCGAGGTACCGAGAGAGCGGCCACCGTCTCGCGGCGACCCATCCGGAACCCTAGATCACCAGGCCCCGACCAGGACCACACGGAGGCCGACTACCCCCCGATAGGGTGAATCTCCCCCGATCCACCCCACACGGCCCCACTCGCCGCAGGAACATCCGTTCCCACCTCCGCCCCTCCTCCCGCCAACGGACTCCCACCCCTTCCTCCGCCCCCAGCGGTCGCCCGAACCCGGGCCCGCGAGCATCAATCCGGCACATCGCTCAGGCCGCCTCGCACCAGAACCGGACCCGGTCCAGCCGGCCCGCCGCGAGGTCCTCGCCGGGCATGCGCGGGGGCCGAGAACACGAAAAACCCGTCAGGTGCCGGTACGGGGGCGGCCGGCACCTGACGGGGGTACGGGGGATGCGCAGAGGGGGTTGCGCCGGGGCGAGGCGGTGCTGTCGGCGGGTCAGGCGCAGGCGACCTGGGTGCCCGGGATGCCGATGATGCCCGAGTTCTTGGCCTCACCGGCCTGGTACTCGTAGTACAGGTAGGAGTAGAAGTCGATCCTGGTCTCCGCGCCGCAGGCCGAGTCGGGGGCGATGGTGTAGGTGACCGTGAAGGTGCTGCTGGCTCCCGGGGCCAGCGGCACGTTGTAGCGGGCGATGCCGCCGTGCACGTTGTCGCTGCAGCCGTTGGTCTGGGTGCCGCAGGCCGTGGCGGTGAACTTGAGGCCCTGCTCCAGGCTGGTGTCGTAGGTCTGCTGGACGCTCTGGTAGACGAACTGGATCGGCGTGTCGTACGGGTTGGTGAGCGTCATGGTGAGCGTGAACTCGCCGCCACGGACGGTGGTCTGACGGTCGGAGACCGCCGTGAGCGGCAGCGGGCTGTCAGCCCGGGCCGGCGCGGCGGAGAGGAGCAGACCGACGGCGACGGCCGGACACGCGGCGAGCGCCGCCCGGCTCAGATGTGTTCTGCGCATGCCCAAGGAGCGTAGGCGGCGGCACCGCTCCGCTTGCCCCTCCTCGGTCCGAAGCCGTACCGACAAAGGACCGGCGAGCGGACGCCCGGGACCGGTCGAACGCCGAAACGGCCCGGCGGGGTGTGCCCAGGCCCTATTCTTCGCCGCCCGCCGCCCGCCGCCCGCCGGTCGCGCTTCGCTCAGGCGGACGGCGGCAGGATGTCGCACAGTGCGGCGAGTGCCGCCGGATAGGCGTGGTCGGGCGGGGTGGCGTAGCCGACGACCAGGCCGTCGGTCGGGGGCATGGCCTCGGGGGTGACGGCCGGGTGGCGGTAGTCGGCGAGGCCGTCCAGGGCGAGGCCGCGGTAGGCGGCGGCCTTCAGCACCGACCGCTCGGTGCCCGGCTCCAGGCGCAGCACCGCGTGCAGGCCCGCCGCGATGCCGGAGACCTGGATGTGCGGGGCGTTCGTGGCGAGCTCGGCCACCAACTGGTCCCGGCGGTCGCGGTAGCGGCGTCGCATCCGACGGACGTGGCGGTCGTAGCCGCCGGAGTCGATGAACTCGGCGAGGGTCAGCTGGTCCAGGGCGCTGGCCCAGCCCTCGCGTTCGCCCTTGACCGCGAGCACCCGGTCGACCAGGTGGTCCGGCACCACCATCCAGCCGAGGCGCAGCGCGGGGCTGAGGCTCTTGCTGGTGCTGCCGAGGTAGAGCACCCGCTCGGGGTCCAACCCCTGGACGGCGCCGACCGGTTGGCGATCGTAGCGGAACTCGCCGTCGTAGTCGTCCTCCAGGAGGAGCCCGCCGCGTCCGCGCGCCCAGTCGACCACGGCGGCGCGGCGGCCGGCGTGCAGCGGGCCGCCGGTCGGGAACTGGTGGGCGGGGGTGAGCAGCGCGGTACGGACGTCCGGGAGGTGCGCCAACGCGCCCACCCGGGCGCCCTGTTCGTCGATCGGCAGCGGCACGGTGGCGACCCCGGCAGCGGCGAGCAGCCCGCGGTGGAAGCCCAGCCCGTACGCCTCGACGGCCAGCGGCCCCCGCTCGGCGGGCGCCAGGACGGGCGCCGAGCCGTCGAAGAGCAGCCGTAGCGCGTGGGCGAAACCGGAGCAGACGACGATCCGGTCGGGGTCGGTGCGCACCCCGCGGGCGCGGGCGAGGTAGTCGGCGAGGGCCGTGCGCAGTTCGCGCCGGCCCTGCGGATCGCCGGGCCCGAAGGCCTCGTTGGGCGCGGCGGTGAGAGCCCGGCGGGCGGCGGCCAGCCAGGCGGTGCGGGGGAAGGAGGCGGCGTCGGGCTGGCCCTGGCGCAGGTCGTGGACGGGCCCGGGCCGCACCGAGGAGCGGCGGGCCCGGGTGGGCGGGACGGGCGCGGCGCGTTCGGCGACGGTGGTGCCCGATCCCTGACGGGCAGTCAACCAGCCCTCGGCGACGAGTTCGGCGTAGGCCTCGGCGGCGGTGTTGCGGGCCAGGCCGAGGTCGGCGGCGAGGGAGCGGTACGGGGGCAGCCGGGTGCCGGGCACGAGTCTGCCGCTGCGGATCGCCTCGCGCAGCGCGGCCATCAGCACGGCGCGGCGACCGCCGACGGCGGGGAGGTCGAGGTGCAGGTCGTTGCCGGTCGGGTGGGCCGGCTCGGTAGGGTGCGCGCCCGGCGTTTCCGTCATGGTTCCGCACCCTACCCGCCGCCTCCGCGCGCTCCTGCGGGCGGTCGGCCCTGGCGGCAGGGGCCGGCCTGGCCGTGGTCCCCGTACGGGTTGGGCCGGTTGGGCTGGTTCGGGCCGCCGGGTCCGACGGTTCGCGCCCGGCGGGAGGTGTCGGACGGGCCTCAGGGGACGACGGTCACCGGCCAGCGTCCGGCCTTGACCAGCCGGACGGCCACCGAGCCGATCACCTTGTGCCCGGCCTGTTCGGAGACGCCGACCACGACGGCGTCGGCGCGCAGGTCGTCGGCGAGCTTGGCCAGCCCGGTGTACGGGTCGCCGCGCATGGTCAGGAAGCGCCAGTCCACCTTCCACACATCACGGACATGCTGCTCGGCCTCGCGCAGCGCGGCCAGCAGTTCGTCGGCGATCTCCCGGGTCGTCTCCTCCACCGCGGCCCCGGCCAGGGCGGTCGCGGCGCCGAGTACCGGCTGGACGTACGCCACGGCGAGGACGGCGCCCTGGCGGCGGGCCAGTCCGGCGGCGTAGGCGGTGGCGCGCCAGGAGGAGTCGGAGCCGTCCAGGCCCGCCAGGATCACCTTGGGCCCGTCGGTCCCCAGTTCGAAGCCGGCGGGCGCGGCCGCCACCTCGCGGTCCTCGTCGCCGACGGCCCCGGTGTCCGACGCATCGCTCTCTTTGCTCATGGGCCGAAGGCTATGCCCGCCGCTGCGGGCGAGTGCGAGGGGCACTCCGGGCGAGGGTAGTGCGCGGGCCACCCGGCCGTCGGCACGGGGCCGTGTGCCCGGGTCGCGCGGGTCGCCGCGAGCACGGGCGGCGCCGGCATCGGGGGATCCCATCCGCGAGGTCCGGACCGATCCGGCATGGCCGGTGATCGCCGAGCCGGAAATCCCGGTGGGCTCCGCCCTCCGGTTCACTAGTGCTGCTCCGCGGAAGTTCGTGGAGGGGTGTTGATTAGATGGCCAGTCCACTGAGGTAGAGGT
>NZ_JBHVVI010000234.1:0-6050 GCF_042883685.1 Kitasatospora sp. NPDC058190 | reverse complement strand
GTCGTGAACACCAGGCGGGAGTCCGCGAACCGCGGTTCGGCCAGCCACTCCTGCACCAGGCCCAGCGCCCACGCCGTCACCTCGTGCACGTCCTCCGGCGTCGAACCGCCCGCCACCGGGACCACCACGGCACCGGGCACGTCGTCCGTCAGCTCGGCGAACGACGCCACGTCCGTGCCCAGCGTCACCGCCGCCACGCGCTCACCCGCGCGCGACGGCGCGGGCACCCACTCCAGCCGCAGCAGCGAGCCGTTCGCCCCGTGGGAGGCGGCGGCCGGCTCGCCCAGCTCCACGGACTCCGCCGACAGCACGGGCTCGCCCGCGACGTCGGCGAGGGCCAGCGACAGCGTGTCCGCGCCCGTCCGCACCAGTCGGGCCCGCGCCACCGTGGCGCCCGTGGCGTGCAGCGAAACCCCGGACCACGCCACCGGCACGAGCCCTCGCCCGTCCGCCCGCAGGACGGCGGCCAGCAACGCCGGGTGCAGGCCGAACCCGTCCGCCGCGCCCGCCAGTTCGGCCGGGAGCTCGGCCTCGGCGAAGGTCTCCTCGCCGCGCCGCCAGACGCCGGCCCCGTCCGCGACCGCGCCGGCCGGCGGCCAGACCGCCGCGTCGAAGTCGGCGGCGCGCGCACCGGTGGTCAGCACCCCGGTGGCGTGCTCGGTCCAGGGCTCGTCGAGCGGGCCGTCCGGGCGCGAGAAGAACGTCACCGTCCGCGCGCCCGACTCGTCCGGCGCACTCGCCCGGACCTGGACCATCGTGCCGCCGCCCGCGCCCAGGGCGAGCGGCCGGGTGACGGCGAGCCGCTCGACGCGGTCGCAGCCGACGTGGTCGCCGACCCGGATCGCCAGCTCCAGGAACCCGGCCGCCGGGAAGACGTCCGTGTCGCCGTCCCACGCCGCGGTGCCGGGCGAGAGCCGGCCGGTGAAGACGACGCTGTCCGTGCCCGCAAGCGGCACGGCCGCCCCGAGGAGCGGGTGGTCCGCCGCCAGGAGACCGGCGGAGGCGACGTCGCCGACGCCGCTGCCCAGGGCGGGCCAGTAGTGCTCGTGCTGGAAGGCGTAGGTGGGCAGGTCGACGCGGTGGGCGCCGGTGCCGTCGAAGAGCCGCGCCCAGTCGACCCCGACGCCGGTGACGTGCAGACGGGCCAGGGCCGTGACCAGGGTGTGTTCCTCGGGCCGGTCGCGACGCAGCAGCGGGAGCGCGAGGGCGTCGGAGTCCTGGATGTCCTGCTGGGCGAGGGCGGCGAGGACGCCGTCGGGGCCGAGCTCGACGAAGGCGGTGGCCCCGGCCTCGCGCAGGGTGCGGAGGCCGTCGGCGAAGCGGACGGCCTCGCGGACGTGGCGCACCCAGTAGTCGGGAGTGGTGACGTCCGTGCCCAGGGCGCCGGTGAGGTTGGAGACCAGTGGGATCGAAGGGGCCTGGTACGTCAGCCTGTTGAGGACCTCGCGGAAGTCCTCCAGCATCGGGTCCATCAACGGCGAGTGGAACGCGTGCGAGACCTGCAACCGCGTCGTCCTGCGGTCGGCGAAGTGCGCCTCGATCGCCGCCACCGCCTCCTCCGCGCCCGAGACGACCACGGAGGACGGGCCGTTGACGGCAGCGATCGACACGAACTCACCCAGCAACGGGAGGACTTCCTCCTCCGTCGCCTGAACGGCCAGCATCGCACCGCCCTCGGGCAGTGCCTGCATCAGACGGCCGCGAGCACCGACCAGCGTGCAGGCGTCCGCCAGCGAGAACACCCCGGCCACATGCGCCGCCGCGATCTCACCGATCGAGTGCCCGGCCACGAACTCCGGCTCCACACCGAGGGATTCGACCAGCCGGAACAACGCCACCTCGACCGCGAACAACCCCGCCTGGGCGAACTCCGTCCGGTTCAGCAGCTCCGCATCACCGCCCCACACCACATCGCGCAGGACCGGATCGAACTCCGCACACACCGCGTCGAACGCCGCCGCGAACACCGGGAACCGGGCATACAACTCCCCTCCCATGCCGAGGCGTTGCGACCCCTGCCCCGAGAACAGGAACGCCGTCGACCGCTCCCCCGCCACCCCACGCGCAACCTCGGCCCCGTCCACCAACACCGCCCGGTGCCCGAGCCGCGAGCGCCCCGCCAGCGACAGCCCGACGTCCACCGGCGAGCCCCCGACCCCGGCAAGCCGCTCCACCTGTGCCTCGAGCGCCTCCTCCGACTTCGCCGAGACCACCCACGGCACCACGCCGGGCACGACCGACGCCTCGTCGACCGCAGAGTCCTCCTCCACCGCCTCCTCGACGATCACGTGCGCGTTCGTCCCGCTGATCCCGAACGAGGACACCCCGGCCCGGCGCGGCCGCTCGCCCCCCGGCCACTCGCGCGCCTCCGCCAGCAGCCGCACCGCGCCCGCCGACCAGTCCACGCGCGAGGACGGCGCGTCAGCGTGCAGCGTCCTCGGCAGCACGCCCGCCCGCATCGCCTGCACCATCTTGATCACGCCCGCGACCCCGGCGGCCGCCTGGGCATGGCCGAAGTTGGACTTGACCGAGCCCAACCACAGCGGCCGGCCGTCCTCCCGTCCCTGCCCGTAGGTGGCGAGCAGGGCCTGGGCCTCGATCGGATCGCCGAGCGGCGTGCCCGTCCCGTGGCCCTCGACGGCGTCGACGTCGGCGGCCGTCAGCCCGGCGTTCGCGAGCGCCTGGCGGATCACCCGCTGCTGCGAGGGGCCGTTGGGCGCGGTGAAGCCGTTGGACGCGCCGTCCTGGTTCACCGCCGAGCCCCGCACAACCGCGAGGACGCGGTGCCCGTTGCGGCGGGCGTCCGAGAGGCGCTCCAGCACCAGCACGCCGACGCCCTCGGCCCAGCCCGTCCCGTCGGCCCCGTCGGCGAACGCCTTGCAGCGCCCGTCCGAGGCCAGTCCGCCCTGCCGGGAGAACTCCATCAGCGAGCCGGGCGTCGCCATCACGTTGACGCCGCCCGCGACGGCCAGCGTGCACTCGCCGGCCCGCAGCGCCTGGACCGCCCAGTGCAGGGCGACCAGCGAGGACGAGCAGGCGGTGTCGACCGTCACCGCCGGGCCCTCCAGCCCGAGGGTGTAGGAGAGGCGGCCGGAGAGGGCCGAGGCTGCGATGCCGGTACCGATGTCGCCGGTGGCATCGGCCAGCGAGCGCACCAGCAGGTACGCGTAGTCCTGGCCGTTGGTGCCGAGGAAGACGCCGGTGCGGCTGCCGCGCAGGCCCGCCGGGTCGAGGCCGGCCCGTTCGAAGGCCTCCCACGAGGTCTCCAACAGCAGGCGCTGCTGGGGGTCGGTGGAGACGGCCTCGCGCGGCGAGATGCCGAAGAAGTCGGCGTCGAAGCCGGACACCGAGTCGAGGAAGCCGCCACGCCGGGAGACCCGGGTGCCGCGCTCGTCGACGCCGGCGTCCGCCAGGGCGCCGAGGTCCCAGCCGCGGTCGTCCGGGTAGCCGCCGGTGGCATCGGTGCCGCCCGCCACGAGGTCCCAGAGGTCCTCGGGCGAGGCGACGCCGCCGGGGTAGCGGCAGCCCATGCCGATGACGGCGACGGGTTCGGCGGCCGCGGCCAGGAGCTGGCGGTTCTGCTTGCGCAGCCGTTCGGTCTCCTTCATCGAGGACCGGAGAGCGGCGACTACCTTGTCGTGGGGCGTGGTCATGGCTGCTCCGTCAGTCCTGGGCGTGGTCGGGGTCGTTGCGCAGGGCGGCCTGCACCAGGTCGTCCAGGTCCATCGCGTCGATCGCGTCGGTGTCCTCGGCCTCCTGGGCGGGCGCGCCGTCGGCGAGCCTCAGCAGCGCGTCCAGAACGCCGCTGCGCCGCAGGCGGTCCAGCGGGACGGACTCGACGAGCGCCCGCAGGCGGGCGCGCTCGGGGTCCGCGCCGTCCGTTCCGGCCGCGCCGTCGCCCTCGAAGAGCAGGCCGAGCAGGTGCTCGGCGAGTTCGGTCGGGCTCGGGTGGTCGAAGACCAGCGTCGGGGACAGGTCCAGTCCGGTGGCGGCGCCGAGCCGGTTGCGCAGCTCGATCGCGCCGAGCGAGTCGAACCCGAGGTCGCGGAAGGCCTTCTCGGGGCCGACGGCCTCGATGCCGGGCAGTCCGAGCACCTCGGCCGCGCGGCCGCGCACCAGCCCGAGGAGGGCGGCGGAGCGGCGGGCCGGGCTGAGCGCGGCCAGTTCGGCGCGCAGCTCGCGGCCGTCGGCGTTGTCCCCGCCGGGGCCCTGCGGGTCCGCGTAGCCGGGGAGTTCGGCGAGCAGCCGGCTCGGGCGGACGGCGGTGAAGGCACGGACGAAGCGCTCCGGGTCGACGTCGGCGACCAGCGTGGTCGGCGCGGTGTCGAGGACGGCCCGGCGCAGCGCGGCGACCGCGACGGCCGGGTCGAGCGGCCGGATGCCGGTGCGGCGGGCGGCCTCGCCGGCCCGGGCGTCGGCGGCCATGCCGCCACCGGCCCAAGCGCCCCAGGAGAGGGAGGTGGCGGCGAGGCCGTCGGCGCGGCGGCGTTCGGCGAGGGCGTCGAGGACGGTGTTGGCTGCCGCGTAGTTGCCCTGGCCGGGGTTGCCGACGGCCGCGGAGGCGGAGGAGAACAGGGCGAAGACGGCGAGGTCGTGGTCCCTGGTCAGCTCGTCGAGCAGGAGGGCCGAGGTGGCCTTGGCACGGTAGACGTCCTTGAAGCGGTCGGGGGTGAGGCCGTCGATGACGCCGTCGTCGAGCACGCCGGCGGCGTGGACGACGGCGGTGAGCGGGTGCTCGGCGGGCACGGCGGCCAGGACGGCGGCGAGCGCCTCCCGGTCGGCCGCGTCGCAGGCCGCGACGGTGACGGCGGCGCCGGTGGCGGCGAGTTCCTCGCGGAGCTCGGCCGCGCCGGGGGCGTCCGGGCCGCGGCGGCTGAGCAGAACGAGGTGCCGGGCCCCGGCGGCGGCGAGGCCGCGGGCGACTTCGGCGCCGAGCGCGCCGGTGCCGCCGGTGATCAGCACGGTGCCGGTCGGGTCCCAGTCCGCCCGGTCACCGGCCGCCGTGGAGCCACCGGGCGTGGCGGCCAGGCGCCGGCCGAGGACCCCGGTGGGCCGGACGGCCAGCTGGTCCTCCCCGTCCGGGTCGGCGAGGACGGCGGCCAGCAGGGCGCCGGTGCGCGGGTCGAGGCTCGCGGGCAGGTCGATCAGGCCGCCCCAGCGCTGCGGGAGTTCGAGCGCGGCGACCCGGCCGAGGCCCCAGACGGCGGCCTGGGCCAGGCCGGTGACGCGGTCGCCGGGGGCGGCCGCGACGGCGTCCCGGGTGAGGCACCAGAGGGGGGCGCCGATCCGGGCGTCGCCGAGGGCCTGCACCAGGGCGGCGGTGCGGGCGAGCCCGGCGGGGACGCTGCCGTCCGCGGACTCGTCGAGCGCCAGGAGGGACACCACGGCGGTGATCTCCTCGGCCGCGTACGGGAGTTCGGCGAGCTGCTTGGCGAGTCCGGCGCGGTCGGCGTCGGCCTCGACGGTCAGCCGGACCGCGTCCGCGCCGAGTGCGGCGAGGACGGCGTCCGTCCAGGCCGTGTCGCCGTGGCCGGCGAGCACGACGGCGAGCCAGGTGCCGGCCGGGGCCGCGGCGCGCGGCCGGTCGAGCGGCTTCCAGACGATCCGCCGGCGGCGGGCGTCCACGGCGGCCTGCTCCTCGCGCCGCTCGTGCCAGTCGCGCAGCGCCGGGAGCACCTGGGCGAGGGCGTCGCCGTCGACGTCCAGGGTGCCGGCGAGCGCGTCGAAGGACGCGGAGCGCAGCGCCGTCCAGAACTCCCCGTCCGGCGACGCGGCCGGGGCGAACGACTGCTCGGGCCAGTAGCGCTGCCGCTGGAACGGGTAGGTGGGCAGGTCGACCCGGCGGGCGCCGGTGCCGGCGAAGACGGCGGACCAGTCCGGTGCGAGCCCGTCGGTGTGCAGGCGGGCGACGGCGGTGAGCAGCGTCGTGCGCTCGTCGCGGCCGTGGCGCAGCGCGGTGGCGGTGACCACCGGGCGGGCCGGGTCGGCGTCCGCCGCCGTGTTGGCCTGGACGAGGGCGGACAGCACGCCGTCCGGGCCGAGTTCCAGGT
>NZ_JBHVVI010000233.1:0-6056 GCF_042883685.1 Kitasatospora sp. NPDC058190 | reverse complement strand
CATCGCCCTCGTCATGCTCTGCCTCGGCGGCAACCGCCCCACCCTGCCCCGACGCCAACTCACATGATCCGACCCACAGATCCAGCACAAGAGCCGTATTTGAGCCTTCCCCCGGGACATGGACACCGGTGTTTCATGCGGCGAGGGTGATCCTACGGGACGCCGCTGTCTGCTGTTCGAACTGGATCGGACTGAGGTAGCCGAGTGTGGAATGCCGCCTTCGGACGTTGTAGAAGGAGATCCACCGGAATACCTCCAGCCTCACCTGAGAACGACTGGTCCAGCGCGCTCCGTGCATCAACTCCCGCTTCAGCGAGGCGAAGAAGCTCTCGGCGGCAGCGTTGTCGTAGCTCGAACCAACCTTTCCCATGCTTCGCCGGATGCCGTGGCGCCGGCAGAGGCCCGCGAACTCGGCCGATCCGTATTGGGCGGATTCAACCAGTGGACGATCACGCCGGCGACCCGGCCGCCGCATGCCACGACCGCGGCTTCGAGCGCGTCGGCCACAAGCCGGGTGCGCATGTGGTCGGCCAGCGACCAGCCGACCAGGCGGCGCGAGTGGAGGTCGATGACGGTGGCCAGGTACATCCATGAGCCGCCGACCGGCAGATACGTGATGTCGCCGACCCACCGGACATCGGGGCCGCCCGCGGTGAAGTCGCGTCCGATCAGGTCCGGCGCCGGTGGCGTGTTCCTGTCCTGGACGGTGGTTCGGCAGCGTTTGCGCAGGTGACGGCCGATGATGCCGTGTTCGCGCATCAGGCGGGCTATCCGTTTGCGGTTGACCACCCGACCCTGGGCTCTCAGTTCCGCGTGCACCCTCGGAACCCCGTAGGCGCCCCGGGTCTCCCGGTGGACCTGGCGGATCTCGTGGACGAGTGCCGCCTCGGCCGCTGCCCGCTCGGTCCGGGCACGCGCCCCGGCCTTCCAGGCGTAGTAGCCGGAACGAGCGACACCCAGGACCTCGCACAGCCGCTGGACGCCGAACTCGGCGGCATGCGCGGAGATGAAGTCCCAGCGGCGGGCCCTCACTTCATCTCCCGTGCGAAATAGGCCGCTGCCCGGCGCAGGATCTCCTTCTCGACCTGCCACTCGCGCTCGGCCTTACGCAGCCGGGCGAGCTCGGCCCGCTCGTCGGCGCTCAATGCTTGCCCGGTCGACGACGGCTCGGCATCGGCGGCTCTCACCCAGTTCCGCAGGGTCTCGTGGTTGACCCCGATCTCCTTCGCGACGGCCGCGAACGTGCGCCGGCCCTCCGAGGCCCGGTACAGCGCGACGGCATCACGACGGAACTCGTCCGAGTACTTCGACGGACGTCCCACCTGGACTTCCCTTCCTGGATCGACAAGATCCAAGTGTCAGGGTGTCCACGTCACGGGGCAAAGCTCACGCCCAAGCAGAGGCAGTGCCTGCGGCAGGTCGCCGACTTCCCAGTATGCGGCGGCGAGGTTGTTGCGGGCGGCCAGGGTATCCGGGTGTTCGGGACCCAGGAGCCGCTCGGACGGGCGCGGTTGACCTCGAACAGTGTGAGTGCTTCCTGGTACCGCCCGGCGGCGCGGTGAGCGCCCGCGAGGTTTTGCCGGGCAGCCAGCGTGTCGGGATGGTCCGGGCCGAGACACCTCAAGCAGTCCTGAAGCGTCCGCCCGAACAGGTCGACGGCCCCGGCGAGATCTCCTGCCTCCCGTCGGGCGGCAGCCAGGTTGCTGCGCGAGGTGATGGTGTCGGGCGCGTCCTGGCCCAGGACTCTTTCCCGATCGGCGAGCACCTGCTCGAGCATCGGCACCGCTCGATCGAGTTCGCCGGCGCTGAGCAAGGCGTAGGCGAGGCTGTTCCGGGAGCGCAGTGTCTCGGGGTGGTCGCTGCCGAGCAGCCGGAGCCGGGCACTCAGGTGAGCACGTGGATCAACTCCCCGGTGAACGCGCTGAATTCCTCGCCGACCGGAGAGAGTGCCTTGCGGGTGGCGGCGGAGGCGGTCAGGACGCAAACGCCTTCGATATCCGCCTTGCTCGCTACCAGGACCTCCAACTCCTCCTGGCTGACCGATATGCCGGCCCCCATCTCGCCGTTCAACGCCTTGCCGCTGTAGCAGCAGTCAAGGATCACCACCGTACGGCGTGCCCTGTTGCCTGCCTGGCGCAGCCGAGTCCGCAATTTCGAGTAGCTCAGGCAGTCGTCTTCCCAATGAACGCCGCTGAGCGCCAGGTGCAGCTCCTGCGCCTCGCCCACCAGAAGTCCGTGACCGGCGTAGTACAGCAGGAGGGTGTCGGTTGCCTCGATGGCGGCCCGCTCAACCTCGTCCAATACCTCGTGGGGGTAGGCCGGTTCCCGGATCGAGAAGCAGTGCTCGTCCGGGAGCGCCCATACAGTCCCGTCGGTGAACAGTCGGCGCATCATAGCCAGGTTCCGCTCCACAGCCGGCAGTGCGCCCATTCCCAGACTGTCCGCGGCAGTGTGCACGCCTATCAGGATCGCCCGGGAACCGGCAGGATCCGGCGCGGTCACGAGCTCGTTTCGCCCTCGCCGGCAGTACCGTTGTTCGGCGCTGCCAGGGCGTCGAGGATCCGGCGGACCTCGGCGGGATCGGCCGTGGTGAGCTCGACCGTCGCGGCCCCACACTGGATCCGAACGGTGGGCACGGCGGAACGATCCCGGCCCTGGCGTCTGGCGTCCCGCCAGGCGGCGACCGAGACGATCAGGCTGCCGAGCGCCGAGCCGTCCGAAACCACCGCCTGGATGACGTCGGCGACGCCCATCTCGCTCTGCCCGGGTTCGGCGGGCAGCACGCTGAGCATGGCCTCTGCGGCGACCGGGTCCTTCCTCAGCCAACGCAGAAGGTCGCCGCCATCGCCGCCCTCCGTCGGCTGAATCCGTACCAGCATGACGCGCCCTTCTCCGATTCCCCACCGGGGTCCCCTCCGGCCGAGTGCAAGCCTGCCCGATCCGGTACGTTCCGGGCAGGCCTTTGGCGGCTTTGCCGGTTGACTCGACCGCGCCCCCGCCGGGCCGCCGGCCTCATCGCGGACCTCACTGATCGACTACGTCGCGTTCTTCTGGGCCGACGGGATCATCGCGACCAGCCTGACCGTCGCCGTGCTCGCCGGCACTCGCGTCGAGCGCCGAAAACGCGCCATGGCGGCCCCGGCGGAACCGGGCGGGCCCCGAACCGGCCCCCACCGTCGACGGCACGACGAGGCCGGGGGCAGAGCCGGACCGCTCCCGGGGGTCGGCCAACGGTGGTGGCGGGGTTCAACGTGAACGACGGCCGCATCCGCACTGTGCGCCACGCGCTGCGGAGACACCGGGATACGGGGACTCCCAGAAGTAGGTGTGCGCTGACAAGGTGATCCGCCGCGCGCAGGACGCCGAACAGCCCTCCGGCGCCAGCGCCGGATCCTCCCCCGTGGCGGCGGGGGAGGCGGCCGGGGCCGCTGAGGGGCGCAGGGGCGGCAGCTTGAGGTGGTTGAAGAGCAGGTTGAGGGTGAAGGCGAGGATCACCGTCAGGGTGATCGGGCTGCCGAAGACGGTCTGCGCCCAGGCGGGGAAGTGCCGGAAGAACACCTCGTTGCCGTACGGGTCGGTGGCGACCGCCGGCAGCAGGCCGACGCCGAGCGAGACCGCGACGATCAGCAGGTTGTGATTGCCGTTGAACTCGACCTTCCTCAGCGTCTGCACGCCGACCGCGGTGACCATCGCGAACATCACCAGGGCCGCCCCGCCGACCACCGGCTCGGGGACGGCCGCGATCAGCGCACCGACCTTGGGCACCAGGCCCATCACCAGCAGGAAGCAGCCCGCCACCGCGACCACCCAACGGCTGCGCACCCCCGTCATCTGCACCAGACCGACGTTCTCCGCGTACGCGGTGTCGGGGAAGGAGTTCATGCAGCCGCCGAGCACGGCGGACAGACCGTCGGTGGCGAGGCCCCTCGCGATGTCCGCGCCGGTCAGTTCCTTGCCGGTCATCTCGGCCACGGCGAGCATGTCCGCAGTGGACTCGGTGTAGGTCACCAGCAGCACGATGCACATCGAGACGATCGCCGCCGCGTCGAACCGCGGCGCGCCGAAGTGGAACGGCGAGGCGATGCCGAACCAGCCCGCGGAGCGGACCCCGCTCAGGTCGAACAGGTGCAGCGGAATCGAGGCCAGCGTGCCGAGAGCCAGTGCGAGCAGCGGCGCGAGTTGGCCCAGGAGGCCGCGCAGCAGTCGGCTGAACAGCACGATCAGCGCGATCACACCGAAGCCGAGGGCGATGTGCGACGGCTTCCCGTAGCCGGTGGCCGAGGTGTCGTGTCCGGCGATCATGCCCGCTCCCGGACCGATCAGCGAGAGTCCGATGATCATGATGACCGTGCCCGCCACCAGCGGCGGGAAGAACCTGATCATCTTGGCGAACGGTTTCGCGATGAGCAGGCCGAACACGCCGGAGGCGAGCATCGCGCCGTAGACCGTGGGCAGTCCGTGCCCGGCCGCGATGGTGATCATCGGACTGACCACGGTGAAGGTGGCACCGGCCACCACCGGCAGCCGGACACCGAGGATGCGGGAGACACCCACCGCCTGAACGATCGTCGCGATACCGGCGACCAGCAGGTCGGCGTTGACCAGCAGGGCGATGGTGTGCAGATCGAGCTTGAGGGCGCTGCCCACGATGAACGGGACGGCGACGGCGCCCGCGTACATGATGAAGACGTGCTGGAGACCGAGGATCGCCAACCGCGGTGCGGGCAGCACCTGATCGACGGGGTGGACCGGCGCGGGGCCGGGTGTGGCGCTTTCGGACTCGCCGTGCGAGCGCATGGGGACCTCCGGTGGTGCGCGGACAACGCCGTTCCGGACCGGGCGCGACGATGCGGCGGTCTTGGCGGCAGGGGGGACGGCGGCCGGGGTGGAGAGGGTGGCGGAAAGACGTCCGGGGGCGTTGATCCCGCCTGGTGTGCGGGTGCCGGCATCCGGTTGTGAGAACTCTAGAGGCCCGGCCGGTGACCGGAGCCACTGTGTGATCCGCCATCCGGATGGATCGGACAGCTGCACCCGGTTGTGGGTTCCGCCAGCACCTGGCAACCGATCCACTGGTCGTGACAATCCTTCAAACTCCCGGAAACAAAACACTGTTCCGATGAGCGGGTGACCCTGCCGAGCTGCCCCCGTCCCCACCGTCCGCGCGGAACGCGATGTCCGTATCAAGGACCCACGACCCTGTGCCGCGCCACCGACGGGTGATGCGGCACACGAGGAGCCGGCGGGGTCAGGCCCGGCGGCGACGCAGGAGCACCGCTCCGGAGACGCCCGCGGCCGGCGCAACTGCGCCGCCGGCGGCGATCTCGGCGCCGTTCATCCCCGAACCGCCACCCAGGCCGGTGTGGGCGGCACCCCGAGGGGTCTTGCCGGTCACACGGTCCGCCGCCCCCGGGGCCGGCGGCCGCCGCTGCTCCATCCCGTCGGCCACCAGCCAGCCCGCTGCCGCCAGTCCTGCCGCAGCGACAGCAAGGACGCCGGCCGCTCGCCGATCGGCGAACCATCGTCTCCGCACCCTCGCAAGCCAACCGTGAGCACCCGACGCCTGCACCCCGAGAGCCCCGGCCTCGTTCTGTCATGCCGCCCGCGGGAAGCCTCCTACCGCCCGGGCAAGCGGACACCCTCGAACACCCCACCCTCGAACGGGTGGACCTTTTTCGAAAAGGCGTCTATCCGCTGGCGGATCGACCTGATCGTGACGACCCCCGGCCTCGCCGACAGGGCCGTCGAGGCCTACGTCGAACGCGCCGCCACCCACGCCGAGCGCTGGAGCGACCACGCGCCCGTCACCGCCGTCTTCGAGCTCGGCCAACTGGCCGACAGCCCGCGATAATTCTCCACCGCTGAGGGGAAGTCGGCGGAAACCAAGGGCTGGACCGACGACCGGTCCGACGCAATGTCAGATGGCCTGCTTGGTGGTGGGGCCGCCCCCGGGGGGCCCCAACACCAGTGACGGTCAAATTAGCATACTAAGATGATTTTTGTCGCCACCGGTGGTGTGTTTTGTTACCCCAGGGCCCGTAAGACCACCGCAACCCCGC
>NZ_JBHVVI010000232.1:0-6067 GCF_042883685.1 Kitasatospora sp. NPDC058190 | reverse complement strand
TGTTGGGTTTTCCCCACCGGGCACAAACCTCTGTTGATCTGGGTTTGGCCACCACCGGTGGTCGTGGCGGGGGGGGCCGGTCAGCGACGCACCGTTCCGGAACACGCCGACGGCGTCGACCCCGCTCCCGTCCGCCCCACTCCTTCGACCCACGACCACGCTGAACCTCCGCGGCGCAGGCCCTCCCACCGGCCTGCGCCGCTTCCACGAGGTCGGGCTCCACCCGCACCGCGTCCGGCTGTCCGTCGCGCCGGCGACGACCACCCACGCCGAGTCCGGCCGGACCTGACACACAGCACCCGTTGCTCCAGGATGGTCACCATGCCCGAACACCCACTCCCCGGTCAGAGCCCCACACCCGACTCCCCGCCGGCTCCGGCGCCGTCGGATCGCATACCGGCCGCCCCACCCGCCCCCGGATCACCGCGCCGGATCGCCGACGACCACGTGGCCGCCACGGTCGCCCACGACCCCTCCACCGCCACCTGGCTGGGAGAACCGGTCGGAGCGGACCGGCAGCCCGACTTCACACCCGAGTGGTACGACGAGACCGCCGAACTGGCCCGGCGGACGCTGGCGCGGCTGGCGCACGCGACGGTGCCCGCCACCGGAGCGGAGGCGGACTGCGCGCGGCTGCTGCGCGAGCGGCTGACGGCCGAACTGGCCGGCCACGAGGCGGGCGACCACCTCTGGTCGCTGCGGCCCCTGCACTCGCCGCTCCACATGCTGCGCCGGAACCTGACCCTGTCCCCGGCCGAGACCGAGACGGACTGGGAGAACCTGGGCGGCCGACTGCGGGCGCTGCCGGGAGCCCTGGACGGGTACCGGCGAACGCTGCGGGCCGGGATCGACCGCGGGCTGCTGTCGGCGCCACGTCAGGTCGAGGCGGTGATCGGGCAGCTGACCGCCTGGCTCGGCGAGGAGAGCGGCAAGCCCAGTTGGTTCACCACCTTCGTCGCGCCCGGACCGGAGCGGCAGCGGGCCGCGCTGGACCGGGCCGCGCTCGACGCCACCACCGCGATCGCCGCCTTCCGCGACTGGCTGCGCACCGACTACGCGCCCGCCGCGGTCGGGGTTCCGGACGCGGTCGGCGAGGAGAAGTACCTGCGCGCCGCCCGACAGGCCACCGGCGCCGACCTGAACGTCACGGACGCCTACGACTGGGCCTGGACCGAGTTCCACCGCACCCTCGACGAGATGCGCCGCGCCGCCCGGCACGTGCTGCCCGGCGCGAGCGTGCTGGAGGCGATGAACCACCTGAACGAGCACGGCCACGCGATCGAGGGCGAGGAAGGCATCCGCGCCTGGCTGCAGGAGCTGATCGAGCAGGCGATCGAGGACCTGGACGGCACCCACTTCGACATCGCCGGCCCGCTGCGGCGGGTGGAGACCCACATCGCGCCGCCCGGAACCTCGGTGGCGCCGCACTACGCGGGCCCCAGCATGGACTTCAGCCGCCCCGGCCGCACCTACCTGCCCGCGCTGGGCCGCACCCGGTTCCCGACCTGGCAGCTGGTCAGCACCTGGTACCACGAGGGCGTCCCGGGCCACCACCTGCAGCTCGCCCAGGCCGTCACCCTGCAGCACCGGCTGACCCGCTACCAGGTCACCCTGGGCAAGATCAGCGCCAACAGCGAGGGCTGGGCGCTGTACGCCGAGCGGCTGATGGACGAGCTGGGCTTCCTCACCGACCCGGCGCACCGGCTCGGCTACCTGGACAAGCAGATGCTGCGGATCATCCGGGTGATCATCGACATCGGCATGCACCTGCGCCTGCGGATCCCGGCCGACTCACCGTTCCACCCCGGCGAGCACTGGACACCGGAACTCGGCACCGCCTTCATGGCCGCCTACCACGGCAGCCCGGCGGCACGGCGCAACGGCGAGATCGTGCGCTACCTGGGCTGGCCCGGCCAGGCGATCGGCTACAAGCTCGGCGAGCGCGCCTGGCTGGCGGGCCGGGCCGAGGCCAAGCGGCGCCGCGGTGCCGACTTCGACCTCAAGACCTGGCACATGGCCGCCCTCTCCCAGGGCTCTCTGGGCCTGGACGACCTGGCCACCGGCCTCGCGGCGCTCTGACGCCCCACCACCCGGCACCCGGTCGGATTCGGTTCGGCGGCCCCTTCCACCGGAAGGGGCCGCCGGCCGAGCCGCGGCGGGCACCTGCTCCCCCGACGGGCCGCTACCTCGCGCCGAAGGTGTCGAGGAAGGCGCCGGGTGCCGCCGGTGCCGCGACCTCGGGGGTGGTGACTCCGGTGCTGATCGCGGCCGTCAGGGCCGCTGCGGCGAGGAGCTCTGCCCTGCTGCTCACCTGCGGGAGACCTTTCGTCAGTTCGCCGGTGCGGTGGCGCTCGGGGTCGCGTTGCCGTACGAGCCGGCCACGATGGGCCATTCGTTCTGGTAGAGCTTGAACGGCAGGTCCTTCTCCAGCAGCGGGGTGCCGAGGATGGCGATGCGCGCCATGACGGCCCCGTTCACGTTCAGCCCGCCGTAGAGGCCGGCCTTGCCGGTGACGACGGGCTTGCCGGCGCTGGAGTCGATGCTGACCGTGCCGTTCACCGCGGCGCGCAGGTACGGCTCGACGGTCGCCTTCACGCCCACGGTGTCGTAGAGGGCGACCGAGCCGTCGGCGACCAGGCCGGTGCGGACGTTGGCGTTGCCGTTGAAGGCGGCCTTGACCGGGGAGACGGTGGTCTTGACCGGCTCGGTGGCGCTGGTCCAGCCGGCGGCCTTGGTGTAGTCGGCGTGGACGGCCCAGGCGCCGTCGATGTTCTGCGTGGTGTCGACGGTGACGGTGCCGTCGGCGCTGACCTCGGCGTAGACGGTGAGGTTGAGGGTGATCACGACGGGCACCTCGCCGACCATGATCGTGGGGGTGGCGGTGAGGGTGGCGATCGGTATCTTGACCTGGCCGGTGGAGCCGGTGAGTCCGGCGGTGATGTGCCAGTTGGCGTGTGCGCCGAGGTCGAAACCGACCTTGGCCTGGTCGGCGCCGAGGATGCCGTGGGTGCCCTGGTAGCTGAAGTCGATGCTCGGGTCGAGTTCGAGCGAGCCGGAGAGCGTGGCCTTGCCACCGCCGGGCAGGGGGACGCTGTCGTTGGCGTCCAGCTTCAGCACGGCCGAGGCGGACCCGTTGCCGCCGTTGGGGTTGGGGACGTAGGAGGCCTTGAGGTCCTTGAGCTGCGGGGTGACCTTGATGTTGTGCGGGTCCAGAGCGGTCTTGATCTTGGCCCAGGTCTGGCCGAGCAGTTCGGAGATGGTGGCCGGGCGCGTGCTCGCCTCGACCTTCCCGCCCGCGGTCGGCTTGACGTCGGTGATCGCGAGCAGCGCGCCCTGCGGCGCGGCCGGCGTCGGCGGGCTGTCGATCAGCTGACCGGGCTGGACTGCCGCGGTGGCCGCAGCGGAGGCCGACGGGCTGGGGCTGCCCTTGACGGTGTCGGCGGCGGCGAGGACGACCTTGCCGCTCTGCTTGTCGTAGGAGTCCAGCTTGAGGTCGGGCGTCTTGGCCGTGGTGGGCTGCCCGGACGGGGTCGCGGCGGGCGTGCCCGACGCGGTGGGGGTGGCCGGGGTCGCCTTGGGCGTGCCGGAGGCGGTCGGGCCGGTCGAGGCCTGGCCGGCGGCCGGAGTCACCAGGGTCACCTTCGGGGTGCCGGCGGGGACCTGGGCCGCCGCCGGGGTCCCGTCGGTCAGGACGGGGGCGGCCGGCGCGGTCGCGGAGGCGGCAGTGGAGTCGGCGGTCGGCGTGGTCGGATCACAGGCGGTGAGCGAGAGCACCACGGACGCGGCGAGCGCGGACAGCGCAACGGTGCGCATGGACATGCGGAGGGTCACCTTTGACGTAAGGCGGACAGGAATGCAGGCGACTGCCGTCAGATCAGGGGGCGGCCGGGCCGGAAGTGGCCGCCTTCGCCGTCGGCCGGAGCGTCAGAAACGCACTCGGAGGCGGGACTCGGCGCCGCACAGGGCCACCAGGCGTCCTGCCGGGCACCCCCAAAACTATAGCCAGTAGTTTTGCCTGGGCGAGAACGTACACTAGAGGGAACATGGGCTCCAACCCGGAGGAGGGCCGGACCGGCACGGAGGAAGCAGGAGGACAGCAGATGGGCAGACCGTCGAAGCCGCTGGTGACGAAGGAGCGGATCATGCGGGCCGCTCTCGCGCTGATCGACGAAGAGGGCCCTGACGCCCTGTCGACTCCCCGCATCGCCGCCCGGCTCGGTGTCAAGGGCCCGTCGCTGTACAACCACATCTCAGGACGCGACGAGATCATCGACGGGATCTGCGAACTCATCGTCGCCGAGATGGACCTCGACATGAGCGTCCGCCCGTGGACCACCGCTCTGGACACCTGGGCACGCCACTACCGCGCCGGCCTCGGCGCCCACCCGAACGCGGTGCCACTGTTCCGGACCCGACCGGCCCAGTCCTCCTCCGCGCTCCAGAGCTACGCCGAGACCTTCGCCATGCTGCGTGAAGCCGGCTGGCCCGAGGAATACCTCCTGCCGATCGTGCACTCGTTCCAGTCCCTCATCACCGGCTCGATGCTCATCGTGAACACACCACGCGATCTGCTGGACCCGGCCGAGGAGTTGCCGCCCGGACTCGACCCCCTGTTGAACCCGCCGCCCAACCACCGCGACCTCACCTTCGAGATCGGCGTGGCCGCACTCATCCGCGGCCTCCAGGACACCCTGGACCTCATCCAGCCCGCCCACCGCTCCTGAACGGACCTCCGGCAACGAAGCGGACAGCCGCCGGTTCGGACGAGTCGGCACTCGGTCCCGGGATTCATTCGGGATTCATCCGGCGGGCCTGCGGTTGACGGGCGGATGACCCGGGGCGAATCATGGCCCCACCGCCCGGAGTTCACGCTCCGCTGTCCGGACGGTGCGGTGAGGAAAGGGACAGATATGGATGCTCCCTCGGCTCCCTCGGCCTCCGAGGTGAGAGAGCTGAAATTTCAGCGGATCGCCGGTTGGCTGCGCCGGGACATCGGTGACGGCACCCGTCCCCCCGGCAGCCGCCTGCCCACCGAACAGGAACTGGCGCGGATCTGGGCGGTCTCGGTGAGCACGGTCCGACGCGCGGTGGACGACCTGGTCGCCGACGGTCTGGTGGTCAGACGCCAGGGCGCCGGTACGTTCGTCCGCGCGTCCCGACCGGACGACGACAAGCGGTCGCTGATCGGCGTCATCGTCCCGCACGGCAGCTTCTACTACCCCCAGGTGCTGCGCGGGGTGGAGGAGGTGCGCGCCGCCACCGGTGTCCGCGTCCAGTTCGCCACCTCCGACTACCAGCAGCCCGTCGAGGCCAGGCTGGTGCAGGAGATGCTCGACGCCGAGGTCGACGGCCTGCTCCTGGTTCCCACGCTCAGCGGACCCGAGTCCGCCGGGGACTATCTCCACCGACTGGGCGGCCTCCCGGTGCCGGTGGTGCTGATGGAGCGGCGGGGCCGGTCGCTGGACGACCGGACCGAGTACGTGTGCTCGCACCACGAGGCCGGCGCCTACGACGCCGTGCGCCACCTGGCCGGACTGGGCCACCGCGCCATCGGCCTCGCGCTGCGCTCCCCCAGCCCGACCGCAGATCCGGTGACCGTCGGCTACCGCCACGCGGTGGCCGAACTCGGCGGCGAGCCGGTGGAGTTCCAGGCCGCGCTGAACGAGTGGGGTCCGGCCACCGCCGACCGCTGTCTCAGCCGCCTGCGGGAGGCGGGATGCACTGCGGCGCTGTGCTTCGGCGACCGCCAGGCCGCGCTGCTGGTCTCCGCGACGCGCCGCGCCGGCCTCACCGTTCCGGGCGACCTGGCTCTGGTGGCCTACGACGACGAGATCGCCGATCTGCCCGACGTGCCCCTCACCGCGGTGGCACCGCCGAAGCGGCTGGTCGGGCGTACCGCGGCGGAACTGCTGCTGAGCCGGCTGAAGGACCCCGGCCGGGCTCCGCACCAGGTCCTGCTGCGGCCCGGGATCACCGTCCGCGATTCCTGCGGTGCGAAGCAGCCGCGGGAATCGCGGACGTACGCCGAGGTGTGACGAGGGGAGGGCCTCCGTCGGAGGCCCTCCCC
>NZ_JBHVVI010000231.1:0-6334 GCF_042883685.1 Kitasatospora sp. NPDC058190 | reverse complement strand
ACGGAAGCTTGTCCCCTACGGCGTACTCACCGCGCTCGATGGCGCTGCGCAGGTGGCCGAACACCGCTTCCATAGCGCTGACGCGCCGCGGGATCGCACCACCTGTCTGGCTGTCTGACAGGTTCACGGGCCGATCCTGGGGGTCGGAGCACAGCGGTGTCAAGACACCGGGGTCGACGGAGTGACCTCCGGTGTACCCCGCCGGATGCGCACCTTGCTCTCGGCGATGCGACCCGGAGCGGGGTTCGGGGCCGACCTGGCGGCGGCCACCAGGGCGTGCACCACGGCCGAATCGAAAGCCATTTCGGGGTGCCACTGCACGCCGACCGCGAAGCGGTGCCGGGTGCTCTCGACCGCCTCGATGGTGCCGTCCGCCGTGCGGGCGCCCACGATCAAGCCGGTCCCGAGGGAGTCCACCGCCTGATGATGGTGCGTGGCGACCTGGCGGGTCCCCGGAAGGAGTGTGCCGATCCGCGTCCCCGGCACCGTGGTGACGGCATGGGGGGAGAAGTGGCCGCCGTGCAGGTTGTGCCCGTGGTGACCCACCGTTTCGGGGAGGTGCTGGATCAGGGTTCCGCCTGCGTGCACGTTCATCAACTGCATTCCGCGACACACTCCCAGCACCGGCATGTCACGTGCGAGAGCCTCGGCCAGCACGGCCCACTCCCACCGGTCGCGCTCGTGCACCGGCGGTCCCGTGCACGGATGCGGCCGCGCCCCGTACAGCGCGGGATCCACGTCCTCGCCGCCGGTCAGGACGATCGCGTCCAGGCGCGCGACGACATCGGCCGCGGCTTCCGGCGCGTCCGGCGGCAGCAGGACCACGCGGCCGCCCGCCGCCTGGAGACAGCTGATGTACGCCGCGGGCAGCAGCGCGGCGGGCAGCTCCCACTCCCCCCACTGAGCGTCGGCGAGGTAGGTGGTCAGTCCGATGAGCGGCTTGGGCATACCACTTCCTTTCAGGGGCGGGAGTCGATCGTCGACGGCCGTCTCCTCCGTAGCCCACCCGCCCGACGGACGCGGGGTCAGGAGGGCTGCGGAAGAGGGGGTGCACGGCCCCGCGGACGCACGAACGCGGCCGACGAGGGAGGTGGTTGGGTCGCGGACCCGGGCGCGGAGGCTTGCGCATCCGGGCCGCGAGCAAGAATCCTGCTGCCGTTCATGCTTAAGCACAAGAAAAGACATCTTCGCGACAGATAAGTGAGCCTTAACTCCGTGCAGAAACTCGACCCCCGGTTGCTCGCCACCCTCGAAGCCGTGGTCCGCCACCGCTCCTTCAACGCCGCCGCACGCGAGCTGGGCTACAGCGCGCCCGCCGTCTCGCAACAGATCGCCGAACTCGAACGCCGCGCCGGCCTCATCCTGATCGAGCGCCGCCCCGTACGCGCCACCCCGGCCGGCATGGTCCTCCTCGACGCCGAACAGCGCGTCCGAAGTGCACTGGCGGCGGCCTCCGTGGAACTCGACGCCATGCGTGCGGGCACAGCCGGACGGATCAGGCTCGGCGCCTTCGCCTCCGCCGCCGCCGGCATCGTCCCGCAGGCGCTGGCAGAGCTTCACACGACCTATCCGGATGTGCAGGTCAGTCTCTCCCAAGTGGAGCCCGAAGCCGGCTACGGCCGGCTCAAGCGGGGAGACATGGACCTGGCCCTCAGTTACGACTACGACTTCATCCCGATGCCACCGCCCCGGGGGCTGCGCCGAACGCTGGTCGCGCGGGACCCGGTCGTGGCGGTGGTCCCGGCCGACCACCCCCTCGCCCACCGGGACGTCATCGACCTGGCCGGCCTCGCGGCCGAGACCTGGATAGCGGCTCCGGAGGCCGCGTTGCGCCTGGAACTGCTCGCTCAGATGGCCAAGACACCGGGCTTCCAGGCCCGCTTGGAATACGACGGCGACGACTTCAACACCGTGCTCGGCTTCGTGGCCGCCGGCCTGTGCGTCGCCGTCATGCCGCGGCTGGCCCTCCCCCCGGGTAGCACCCAGGTCGTGGCGCGCCCCCTCGCCGACCCGGAGCTGACGCGCTTCATCTACACCGTCCGCATCGACACCCGGCACGCCCCACGCGCCCTCCTGGGCCTGGAACGCATGCTCGCCGCGCAGGCGCTGGCCGCCCTCTCATGAGGCGGGGGCAACGCCTCGACGAGTTCGGACCCGAACGTCGCCGGCCCGCCTGCGGGCCGGCCCTCCGGGCAGCCTCTCACCCCTCCGGTCGGACACTCCGGTCGGCGGTGAGCCGCTCCCGCCACTCGGCCACGGCGACGGGGGACATCGCCGCGAGACGGGCGATCACCTCGTCGTCCCGCCCGTCGGTCCAGCTGAGGACCCGGGTCAGGACGGTGTTCCGGACCAGGCGGACCTCCTTGAGCAACTCCTCCAAGCGCTTCAGCTCCTCCCCGGTGGCGGCAAGCGTGTCGTCGACCGCCGCCCTTTCCTCGGCCCGCTGTTGCCGCAGGTAGGCCGCCAGGCCGGTGAGGACCACACCGTCGTCGGCCGCAGCGCTGCGGAACGTCTCGGCGAGGTGGTCCAACACGCAGTCAGGGGCGTCGGCGAGACTCGCTCCCACGACCTTCGCGCCCTCCCAACTGCTCCGTCCGGCATCGCTGGTCCGCAGCCAGAGCCCGGCTTCGACCGGGGCGCGGTCGCCGCAAGCGGCCGCGCGGTAGGCGTACAGAGCCGCACGGTGACCGTAGAAGGTGTAGCCCTCCTCGATCCGGACGCCCGCCGGAGTGCACATCCGTCCCGGAACGCCGCCGTAACCGGAATCGGGTTCGTAAGTGGCGTAGGCGTCCAGCTCGGCGTCGGTAGCCGTCGCCCAAGCCGGATCGCACAGCTCCGGATTCCGGGCCAGGAAGTCCGCCACTTCGACCCGCCATCCGGGAACCGGGCTCATGCGGGGTTCGGCCCAGGCCACCGTGCCCGTCGCACCGAGCGTGTAGAGGCAGGCCTGTTCGAGATCGGTCCAGGCCGTGGCAGCCTCGGCGGACCACTCCAGATCCCCGGCCGGGCCCACACGATGCAGCGAGCCGATCACCCGCTGGACCATGGGCAGGATCCGTCGGACCAGTGTGTAGAGCTCCTCGGCGCTGAAGAAGCGCCAGGTATCGGCGCCCTGCTCGTCGACAGTGCGGTGGGTGAGCAGGAGCGCGAACACGGCCGGGGAAGGCAGAGCGCCATCGCCGGCCGCGGCCCGGCGGTGCCCCGGAAGCCAGGGGGCGGCGCCCTCGTCCTGGGTTCGCCAGTCGGTGTCCCCGAACCAAACGGCACCGGTGGCGGCGTCGACGGCGAGCCACTGCTGGTAGCCGTTACCCGGCCCGAACCGTTCCCGGTGGTGCTCGGCCCGCCGGTCGTGCCACACGTATTCCGCTGGGGGCGGATTGAGTTGGACGGCGACGAAACCGTCCTGCGGGGTGTACCCGACAACGACATGTGCAGTCGGTTTGCTGTTCTCGGTCCCGGACATGCGGCTCCCTCCGTGCCGGACCGTGGCGGATCCGCCACTGTGCGACACCGAGCCTGCCCTGTGGGAGCTGTTGCGATCAAATCCGATCACTTGTGGACTTGTCGCCCAATGAAAGTCCGCACACGTGCGGACGCGACGGGGCTGACGACAGGCGATCGTGGAGCGCTGCCTGACCGGTGAACAGGTCGCGGATCTGTCAGCGGCAACCGCCCCACCGGTCCTCGCCCACAGCGGCCTGCCGGGTTCCGGAACCTTCGGACTGGCCGACCAACAGGCGGCGATGCGCTGGGTGCGCTCCGGGATCGGCGCCCTCGGCGGTGACGCGTCCCACGTCACACTGGCCGGCGAGTCGGCCGGCGGTCGCGGTGATGTTCACGCGCGCCGCAGGCAAGGCCCGCACCGGCGCGGCCCTGGACAACCCGGTCCTGAAGACCGAGGGCCGGGTCGCGCTGATCGACGGCCTGCTGGCCGCCGCCGTCCTGGCCGGCCGAAGAGGACTACCTCGCGCGGAACATCGAGGTGGACGGCGAGCAGCACACCGATGGCGATGCAGATGCTGATCGACCTGTGGCGACGACCAGGAGCGCTGGGCCCAGTGCGCCGACACGGTCCGTCGTGCCCTGGCCGCGCGGGTCACGCTGTGGGCGGGATCCTCGCCGACTTCGGAGCCTGACACGCGACGCGGACTCCTCCCGCCGGGCAGCCGTCGTCACCAGCTGCCCGGCACCTGCCGTTGCCACGACGCGTCGACGAAGGACAGATCGAGCCGGCCCAGCCAGCCCGGATCGGCCAGCACGTCGGTCGCGATCGTCCACCGCTAATCGCCGCCGCTCCCCGGCCGGAATGAGACCCGGACGGATGGGTGCAAGACACGGATGGGTGCAAGACTGAGAAGGCGGAGGTGGTGTCATGGCCGACGAGGACGACCGGGCGGCCGCCACCGGGGCGGACGAGCGGCTGCTGGAACAGCTGCTCGCCGAGTCCAACGCGATCGCCCCCCACCGTCTGCCCGCACTGGCGAACCGGGCCGCCCGGGCACTCGGCCTGGACAGTGCCACTGAGGGGGGCTGGGCCTACCTTCCGGCCGTCTCCGGGAGGCGTCGTGCGGCGAGCGCTGCGATGTCGTCGTGGAGAGCGCCGTCACTGTAGACGATGAGATCCTGGCGGAGTCGGTCGAGGAGCTCGCCGGGAGCGGCCGCGATCCAGGGGCGGACACGTTCGGTGAGTGGGTAGAAGCTCCCACTGGAGTCGCGGGTCTCGGTCACGCCGTCGGTGTAGAGAATCAGTTGGTCCCCGGCGGTGAAGGGGGCCACGTCCACGTGGTAGTCGTCGTCCACGAGCATCCCCAGGTTGATGGGGGGTGAAGGGGCGGACGGTTCCAGCTCGCATACCTGTCCGTCGTGGAGGAGCAGCGGTGGCGGATGCCCGCAGTTGACGAGCCGGACGGTGGGCTCGTCGTCGGGGACCTCGACGAACACGGCGGTGACGAAACGCTCCGCGACGTCGCCGCCCGGCATCTGGGCCGCGGCGCGACTCATGCTGGTCTCCACCCGTCGTGCCAGGTGGGGGAGGTCGGGTTCGTCGTGCGCGGCTTCTCGGAAGGCGCCGAGCATGACCGCGGCCGCCTCCACGGCGTGCAGGCCCTTGCCGCGTACGTCACCGATGAGCAGCCGAACACCGTGGGCCGTGCGCACCGCCTCGTACAGGTCGCCGCCGATCTGGGCTTCCGCTGCGGCGGCCATGTAGAAGGTGTCGATGCTGACCTGGCCGAGGCGGTGCGGGACGGGGCGCAGCAGCACCCGCTGGGCGGTCTCGGCCACCGAGCGGACGTCGGCGAGGGTGCGTTCCCGCTTCTGACGGGCGCCGCTGGCGACGGCGGCAGCCAGCGTGACCGCCGCTATCGCCCCCACGGTGAAGAAGTGCCCGGGGCGTTCGAGCAGCCCCTGGGCGGCAGCCAGGCCGACATTCGTCACCAGGCTGAGCAGTCCGATGGCAAGGGTCCCCCTGACCGACCACGCGCAGGCGGCCAGCGCGGGTGCGGCCGACAGGAGTCGGTCGAACTGCAGATCCAGTGGAGTGGTCAGGTCCAGTAGAGCCGTCAGCAGGATGATCGCGAACGGCATGAGGTTCACGTAGTCGGACGGCACGATCCGCTTCCGGGCGTGCGGTGCGGACCGCCTCTGACCGGTCATACAGGCAGTATAGGAAGTCCCTGCGGCGTGGTCATGGCACCTCGATCGCACTGGGAAGCCCTCCTGTCACGGACAGTGCGCGACGTTCGTCTGCCTCGAGTCACCAGGAGCGTGTGTCAGTAGCGGGCGACTGGCTGGCCGAATGCGCACTCGGCGGTCGGCGGGACCGGCCGTCCGGTCGCCTGATGGGCGGCCGCGGGGCTGGCGGGGGGGGTCCGGGGCCCGGGGTGGAGCGCGTCGGGGGCCGCGCCGGCTGGCCGATCGGTTGGCCGGCGCGGCGAGTCCGGTGGTTCCGGCGTGTCGGAATGCCTTGCGGAAGTTGTGGCAGGCGGCCGGCAGTCGCCGCTCGCCCCGGGCGCCGTCCTCGCCACGCAGGAGGAGTTGGCGGCCCGTCTGGCAGGTCATGATCTGACCGAAGACGGGTTCGACGATGGCTTTGCGGCGGCTGTAGGCGGCGCGTCCGGGCTTGGGCCGCAGCCTCCCGCCCGCTCGACCGCTCTCAGGTCGTCTGTCCCGGTCGCCGTCCCTGGGCCATACGGGTCGTCGAGTGCCGCCGTTCGATGGATGCGACGGTCGGGTCCGAGGCGGCTGTCGTCCGGCTGAGACACCTTCCTTGTGGGCGTACCGGCGAATACGCCCCAGCCCGAAGAGGAACCCAGTGTCGTGGGGGTTCCGAACC
>NZ_JBHVVI010000230.1:0-6351 GCF_042883685.1 Kitasatospora sp. NPDC058190 | reverse complement strand
CCACCACCCTGCAGGCCGTCGACGCCGGCGCCACCGTCGCCACCCACCTCTTCAACGCCATGCCCGGCATCGCCCACCGCGCCCCCGGCCCCATCGTCGCCCTGCTGGAGGACGAGCGGGTCACCGTCGAGCTGATCAACGACGGCGTGCACCTGCACCCCTCCGTCCTCGACCTCGCCTACCGCACCGCCGGCGCCCACCGCGTCGCCCTGATCACCGACGCCATGGGCGCCGCCGGCATGGGCGACGGCCGCTACCCCCTCGGCCCCCTCCAGGTCCAGGTCACCGACGGCGTCGCCCGGCTGGTCGAGGGCGGTGCGATCGCCGGCTCCACCCTCACCCTGGACGTGGCGTTCAAGCGCTCGGTCACCGTCAACGGCCTGACCCTCGACCAGACCGTCGAGTCGCTCTCCGCCACCCCTGCCCGTCTGCTCGGCCTCGCCGATTCCATCGGCTCCCTGGAGACCGGCAAGCTCGCCGACCTGGTCGTGCTCGACTCCGACAGCTACGACCTGGTCGCCGTGATGCGCCGCGGCCGCTGGGTCCGCGGCGGCGAGACCTTCTCCACCGTCAAGTCCGCCTGAGCAACGGCAACGGCCGCCCTCCCCCGGCAGGGGACGGGCGGCCGCGTCGCGTCCCGGGGCGGTCTCAGCTGCTCGGCTCGACGGTGATCTGGTCGATCAGGATCGGCCCGGAGGGCACCGTGAAGGTGACCGAGTTCGCCCCGGCCTGGAACTGCGGGAGAATCCAGGTGGTGTACCAGGACGACGCCGGGTCCTTGCCGGGGACGTAGTTCTTGTACGTCAGCCCGCTCGCCCAGTCCTTCCCGTTGACCGACGCAGCGCCCTTCACGTCCGCCCCGGCGTTGTTGTAGTGCAAGGTGAGCTTGTACGTCCCGGCCGTGGCGATCTGGCCGTTCCAGGTCACCGAGCCGCCCTGCTGGAGCGTCAGGTAGCTGCCGTCGGCAGACTTGGCGCCCTTGACGCTGTTGCCGGACGGCGCGTTCTGGCCCTGCAGCTGGCCGGCGTCCACGGTCGACGGCCCGTTGGTGGCGCCGGCGCTCGCCGAGGGGGAGGCCGTCCCGCTGGTGGCGCTGCTCGCCGGGGTGCTGGGGGCCGGCGGGGCGGTGGACGCGGTGCCGCCGCCCTTGGCGTTCTTGTCGCCGTCCGGGTCGCCGGTGGAGAGCGCGATGCCGGCCCCGATCGCTATCGCCGCGACCACGGCGACCGCGCCGATCACCGCGCCCTTGCTCCGGCCGCTGCTCTGCCGCTCCTCCCCCGGCTGCGGCCGGGAGTGCTCGGCGTAGCGGGTCTGCTGGGTGGGCACGCCGTACTCGGCCTGCTGCTGCATGCCGGGCTGGCCGTACGGGGCCTGCTGCTGCGGCACCGGCTGCTGGCCGTACGGGCCGGGCTGGCCGTACGGCTGCTGCTGCGCACGCGGCGGCCCCCCTTGCGGGTAAGGCTGGCCGTACTGCGCACGCCCGACCTCCATCGGTCGGTTGTACGACGTCCTTGGTACGCCCTGCTGCGGCTCGGCCGGCTGCCCGGTGGAGCCGTCGGCCGGGCGGTAGAGGTAGCCGAACGGGTCGTCGTCCTGCGGGGCACCGCCCCCCTGGCCCTCGGGCACTCCGTTGTCGCCGGCGGTCGTCACGGTGGTCTGTTCCCCCATCCGGTGCGCGCCGCCGGGCTGCGGGCGGCGCAGATCATGGACGCTGTCGTACGGGGAACCCTACCTGCCGTGGCGGACAGCGGGAAAAGAGCCCTTGACAACTCGCGGGTAACCTGCGCGGCGCCCGATGCTCGGCACCCGACCGACCTCGGCAAACAGCCGATCGAAGCGCGGAGGGCCCCGTCAGCCCGCCCGCCGGTGCGAGCGCTCCCCGCGCGCCCCCCGCACCGCCCCGCCACGGGCCCGCTTCTCGTCGTACATCCGCTCGTCCGCGGTGTGCAGCACCTCCTCGATGCTCATCCCGCAGCCGGCCCAGCCGACCCCCAGGCTCACCCCCACCCGCATCGCCCGCCCGTCGATGCGCATCGGCGGGATGATCGCGTTGCGCAGCCGGTGGGCGAGGTCCTTGGCCTCCTCGCGGCCGATCCCGTCGGCCAGCACCACGAACTCGTCGCCGCCGAGGCGGGCCACCGTGTCGCCGTCCCGGACCGCCCCGCTCAGCCGCCGGGCCACCTCGACCAGCACCGCGTCGCCCGCGTTGTGGCCGAACCGGTCGTTGATCGACTTGAAGCCGTCCAGGTCGCAGAAGAGCACCGCGAGCCCCTTGTCCGCCGGAGCCGACGGGCCGGAGCGGAACGGCCCGGACCACGCGTCGCCGGCCGGCCCGTACTCGGCCGGGACCACGGCGTGCACGTGCTCCCCGTAGCCGGGGGCGAGGCCGGGCAGCAGGCCGCCGTCCTCGGCCGGCCCGTACCCGTGCACCGGCCCGGCGTACGGGTCCGCCCCCTCCAGGCCGTCGTACGCCGCGTGCGCGCTGTACGAGTCGGCCGGGTAGCCGTACGGGGACGGGTGGGCGACCTCGCCGGGCTTGGCGGCGGAGCCGACCGGCTGCGACTCGGAGCAGAGCCGACGGCCCAGCCGGGCCTTGAGCTCCGCGCCGTTGGGCAGGCCGGTGAGCGCGTCGTGGCTGGCCCGGTGGGCGAGCTGGAATTCGTGGCGCTTGCGGTCCTCGATGTCCTCGACGTGGGTGAGCAGGAAGCTCGGGCCCTCGGCCGCGTCCGCCACGATCGAGTTGCGCAGGCAGACCCACTGGTAGCCGCCGTCCCGCCGGGACAGCCGCAGTTCCGCCCGGCCGCTCTCGGCGCTGGTGCGTTCCAGCAGCGCCCGGTCCTCGGGGTGGACCAGGTCCGCGAAGCTCTGCTGGCGCAGCACCGCCCGGGGCCGGCCGAGCAGCCGACAGAGAGCGTCGTTGACCCTGGTCAGCTGGCCGCGCCCGGCGCCGTGCAGTTCGGTGATGGCCATCCCGCTCGGCGCGTACTCGAACGCCTGGCGGAAGCTCTCCTCGCTGGCCCGCAGGGCCTGCTGCTCCTTCTCCAGCCGGGCCAGCGCGCGCTGCATCTCGGCCCGCAGCCGGGCGTTGCCGATCGCGATGGAGGCCTGCAGCGAGAACATCTCCAGCGCCTCGCGGGTCCAGGCCCCGGGCCGCTTGCCGCTGCGCGGGCGGTCCACCGAGAGGACGCCGAGCAGGTCGCCGCCGGCGCTGTACATCGGGGCGAGCAGCCCGTCGGCGGGGTGCCAGTCGTTGGCGTAGACGGGCAGCGGGCCGTCCCCGATCCAGCGCGGGATGTCGCTGGCGACGGCCCAGCCGCGGTCGTACGGCAGGAAGCGCAGGGTGCCCCAGTGGTCGCTGACGCCGAGCAGCCGGTCCCAGGACTCCCGCGAGCCGACCTGCCCGAGCAGCACCGAGGGCCCGCCCATCGGGCTCTCCTCCAGCTCCCAGACCGCCGCCACCACGAGGTCGCCGTCCGGCCGGACCAGGCTGACCGCGGCGGAGTCGAAGCCGAGTCCGTGCACCGCGCCCTCGACGACGGCCTGCAGCGTGCCCGCCAGGCTGCGGGCAGCGTTGAGGTCCGCCACGACCCGGTGCAAGGTGCGGAGGGTCGCGAGACGGACGTACGGCTCCGACTCGGCTTCCATGCGGGGGCTCCCCGGCTGCTTCGGATAGTTCTTGATTGGTTATCGTCCGATTGCCAGAAGAACTGAATCACAGGGAGCACAGCGTTCGGCACGCTCGGTCAGCAATAGGCCGCCACTTGTGACTTAAATCACACGAGACTAATGCGTCCTTAATCAGTTCATCCGCCCCATAGCGGGACATCAAGCGCTATCGGAACATTTCTCCTGGTCGACCGCATCGGCCGCACGCTGAAGCCCGCTGCACCCGCCGGTCCCCCCGGCTTCACTCCTGGGGGTGAGTCCGCTCCAGGCCCGGCCCGACCGCACCGCTGGTCCTACGACCACGGCCCGATGCCGTTCCCCGCGGCCGCCAGCTACCGTGCGGTACGTGTACCCGTCCCCGCAGCCCGAAGCTGCCTCCCACGCCACGCCCGACGAGTTCCGGGCAGCACTCTCCCAGCTCGCCGCCGGCGTGAGCCTGGTGACCGTCCACGACCCGGAGGACGGGGAGGACATCGGCATGACCGCCACGTCCTTCCTCTCGGTGTCGCTGGAGCCGCCGCTGGTGCTGATCTCGGTCCGCGAGGACTCCCGGATGGACGAGGTGCTCTCCCGGGTCGACACCTGGGCGGTCTCGGTGCTGGCGGAGGGGCAGAAGACGCTCGGCTCCCGCTTCGCCATGAAGGGCCGGCTCAGCGACCGGCTGCTGTTCGCGGACACCCCGCACCGGAGCGGCCCGCGGACCGGCGCCCCGCTGGTCGAGGGCGCGCTGGCCGCCGTCGAGTGCCGCACCGAACAGCGGATACCCGCGGGCGACCACACCCTGCTGGTCGGCCGCGTCCTGGAGGCCACGGTCCCCACCCCCGGCGGCCACCCGCTGCTCTACTTCCGCGGCGGCTACCGCACCCTCGGCTAGCGCCCCCGGGACCCGGCTAGTCCTGGCGCGGCGCCCGCCGACCCTGCTTCAGCTCGGAGCGCTGCCGCTTGTTGGACAGCCGCCGCTCGACCATCCCGCGACTCGGCCTGGTCGCCCTCCGGGCCTTCGGCGGCGGCGCGCACGCCTCGGTCAGCAACGCCGCCAGGCGGGCCGCGGCCGCCTCCCGGTTGCGCCACTGCGAGCGGTACTCGGAGGCCTGGACCACCAGCACCCGGCCGTCCACCAGCCGGTGCGCCAGCCGCTCGACGGCACGCTCGCGCCACACCTCGGGCAGCGCCTTGGAGGCCGCCAGGTCGAAGCGCAGCTCGACCTTGGAGTCGGAGGTGTTGACGTGCTGGCCGCCGGGGCCGGAGGAACGCGAGAAGCGCCAGACGAGCTCGGCGTCGGGGACGACCACCGACCCCCGTACGCGGATGGGCTCGGGCATGTGCCCATCATCCCGCGTGGGCTGCGCCGGGTCACCCGGTTATCCGCCCGCGCCCCGAACCCCGACAATGGCGTACGTGATCGAGCTCGGCTACTCCCTCTCCAACCGCTTCCCCGACCCCCCGCAGACCGACTACCGCACCGCCCCCGTGCGCTCGCTGCGGTACGACCTGTTCTGCGGCGACGTCTACCTGGACGCCGAGGGCGCCGAACTCTCCACCCGCTGGGGCTGGGTGCCGGTGCTGGACTTCGCCTGGGCGCTGTGCGACATCGTCGAGCAGCTCGACCGCGACCCGGACGGCTCCCGGGCCGCCCGGGTGCAGACCGCCGACCTCGACTTCACCCAGAACACCGAGCTGCTGCGCTTCGCCCGCCGCTTCAACTGGGTGGAGATCACCGCCACCTGGCTGCGGGACGAACCGCCCGCCGTGGTGCGCCACAGCGACCTGCGGCGCGAGGCCCGGGACTTCCTCCAGGACACCCTCGCCGACCTCTTCGACATGCACCCCGACCTGGCCGACAATCCGAACATCTGGTCGCTCCAGGGCCGCTTCCCCCGGGTCTGAGCCCCGACACCCGAGCCCGCCGCCCGGCCGCCGCATTGCGCTTCCTTTGCCCTGGCTTGACGTCCCGCGAAGAATTCACGGACTCCGTGGAACCAAGCCGCCCGAGTATCGCGTTCTCCCGGGAAAAGCGAACGAAGGGACTGCAATCGCCATGCCAGTGAGCCTCTCCAAGGGTGGCAACGTCTCGCTGACCAAGGAGGCCCCCGGCCTGTCCGCGGTGAGCGTCGGCCTGGGCTGGGACGTCCGCACCACCACCGGCGCCGAATTCGACCTCGACGCCAGCGCGATCGTCCTGAACGCGGACGGCAAGGTGCTGTCCAACGCCCACTTCGTCTTCTTCAACAACACCAGCACGCCGGACGCCACCGTCGTGCACACCGGTGACAACCGCACCGGCGAGGGCATGGGCGACGACGAGTCGATCAACGTCAACCTGGCCGGCCTGCCGGCCGAGGCCGTCAAGATCACCTTCCCGGTCACCATCTACGACGGCGTCGCCCGCGGCCAGAACTTCGGCCAGGTGCGCAACGCCTACATCCGCGTGGTGAACGCCGGCGGCGGCGCCGAGATCGCCCGCTACGACCTCTCCGAGGACGCCGCCACCGAGACCGCGATGATCTTCGGCGAGCTCTACCGCAACAACGGCGAGTGGAAGTTCCGCGCCGTCGGCCAGGGCTACGCCTCCGGCCTGGCCGGCATCGCCCAGGACTTCGGCGTCCAGATCTGACGCACCCCCTCGCAGATCCGGCCTGCCCCGAAAAAGCCCGCGGCGCGGGAAGTCGATCCGTCCGACTTCTG
>NZ_JBHVVI010000229.1:0-6725 GCF_042883685.1 Kitasatospora sp. NPDC058190 | reverse complement strand
CCCGGGGGGGGGGGGGGGGGGGGGGCGGGGGGGGGGGGCCCGCCCCCCCCCCCCCCCCCCACGCCCGGGTGGTCAGGCCGAGACGTGGTACCAGTAGCCGCCGGTGCGCAGGGTGACGTAGTGGACGTTGGTGCCCGTCTCCTTCGCCTCGTACATCATGTCCGCGCCGGTTCCGGGGTCGGTGCCGGCGTAGAGCACGACGTGGGTGGTGGTGTGCGGGTCCGTCCCGAAGTACTCGACGTCGCCGGGCTGGCGCTGGGACTCGGAGATCGGGGTGAGGTGGCTGTCCAGGGTCTGCTGGTTGGTGTCGCCGCCGTTGGCGAGGTCGATGCCGGCGCCGAACCAGAAGGCCGCCCGGACCAGGCCCGAACAGTCCAGGCCGGCAGTGGTGTTGGCAGGGCAGGGCTGGATCGAGCCGGTGTAGCCGTCGCAGGTGCCCAGCGACGGGCCGGGGCCCTCGCCGCGCAGCGAGTGGCCGCCGCCCCACACGTACGGGACGCCCAGATAGTTCTTCGCCGCGTTCAGGACCTTGGCCGGGTCGATGGCGCCGCTGGGGAGCGGCGCGGGGGTGCTGGTGTAGAGGGCGTTCTTGACGGCGTTACCGACAACCCCGTCGATGGCCAGGCCGTGCGAGGCCTGGAAGTTGCGCACGGCCGTGTCGGTGGCCGGGCCGAACTGCCCGTCCACGGTCAGGCGGCCCGCGTTGAACGAGTTCAGCATCGTCTGCAGGGTCGAGACGCACGCACCGCTGGCGCCGGTCTGCAGGTCGCCGCACTGGGTGCGCAGGTCCACGGTGCCGGAGGCGGCGGCCGCCGCCGTGTCGAGCGCCGACTTGGTGGCCGGCCCGACGATGCCGTCGACGCCCAGGGCGTGCGAGGCCTGGAAGTTGCGCACGGCCGTGTCGGTGCCGGGCCCGAACTGCCCGTCCACGGTGAGCTGGGCGCCGGTCAGGTTCAGCTCCAGCTGGAGCTGGGTGACGCAGCCGTCGGTCTCACCCTGCTGGAGGTCGGCCGGGCAGGCCGAGGAGGTGAGGGGAATCGGGCTCGGCGCGGCCGCGGCGGATGCGGCCGAGGCGGTGTACGCGCCGACGCCCGTCAGCACCGCCGCCAGGGCCAGGCCCAGCGACAACCGGCGCCGGGTGGGAAGGAGGGTACTCACAGGAGGGTCTCCAGATCCGTGATGGTCCGCCAGGGAGGGTGGGGTGCTTCACCGCCCTGGCGCTCGATGTGTTCGACGGGCAGGTACTACTCGAACAGCCCCGAGTCGCTGGGCACGTAGGTGAAGCAGTAGCCGGACTTCCCGCCGTAGTACTGGTCGCCGTGGTACAGGATGTTGTCGCCGGTGAAGGGGCCGACGATGCCGTCCGGTGACACGTGGACGAAGTTCTGGAACCACTGGACCTGGTCCTTGGTCTGCGGGCCCCAGACTCCGTCCTCGTCGACGGTCGCCCGGTTGTTCTGCCGGGCGACGTCGTTGATCAGGTGCTGGACGCACCAGACGCCGTGGGTGTCGTTGGGCTGGTTGTCGCCGATGTAGCCGGCGGTGTCGGAGGCACTGGCGGTCCCGGACAGGCCCAGCAGCGCGGCGCCGGCCATGGCCACCGCCACCATGCCTCGGCCGATGGTCTTCGCGGTCATGTACCGCTCCTCGCGCGACGGATGATCAGGGGCCGTAGGTGGTGGGGATGTACTGCCAGCAGTAGGCGTTGTAGCTGCCGACGTAGTACGGGTCGCCGTCCCCGATGATCATGTCCCCGGTGAGCGGACCGACGTAGCCGTCGACCTGGAGCTTCTGGCCGTCGACGTAGGCGTTGGACTGCACCCACTCGACGGCCGCCTTGGTCTGCGGGCCCCAGATGCTGTCCTCCGCTATCAGCGCGGGGTGGTTGGGGTCGCTGGTGATGCTCAGGAAGTGGTTGATGTTGTGCTGGACGCACCACACGGCCGCGCCGTTGTTGGCATAACCGTCACCGATGTTCGGGGCGCTGGGGCTGGCGCTGGCGGGGCCGGCCAGGGTGAGGAGGGCGGCGCCGGCGACGGCCGTCGCGGTGGCGGCCCTGGTGATGCGGGACTTGAGGCTCATTCGGGTCTCCGGAAGGGGATCTGGCTCAGATGGTCGGGAGGTACTGCCAGCAGTACGCGTTGGACGGGTTGGCGCTGCCGTAGCCCGTGTAGTACGGCTCGCCCATCTGGTACAGGTACTGACCGGTCTTCGGGCCGACGATGCCGTCGGCCGGCGGGTCCATGAAGGACTTCTGCAGCCAGACCATCGCGTTGTAGGTCTCCGGGCCCCACTGGCTGTCCTCGCTGATGGCCGGGTAGTTGATGTACGCGTTCTTGATGAAGTAGTTGAACTGGTGCTGGACGCACCACACGGCCGCGCCGTTGTTGGCGTAGCCGTAGCCGATGTACGGCGCGTTCGGGTTGGCGCTGGCGGGGCCGGCCAGGGTGAGGAGGGCGGCGCCGGCGACGGCGGTCGCGGTGGCGGCCTTGGCGATACGCGACTTGAGGCTCACGCAGGTGTCCCTTCAGGGAGCGGTCTCGGGTGCCGGCTCGTCATCACCGAGCCGCGGCAGAACTCTGCCGCAATCCGCCGACCGTCCGTCAGATCGTCTGGCCGTCCCACCTGCGGTGATACACGTCCCACCCCGCTGTGGGACGCGTCCCACAGCGCCGACCTGCGCGGTGAGACAGATGTTTCCAACAGAGTGTGAGACCGCTGTGACGGAATACGCCCTCGCTCCGACTCCGGAGACGCGAAAGTGCCGGGCGATCCCGTGGGAGGGATCGCCCGGCACTTCTCGTCCGGGGGCGGCTGCTCAGTGCTGGTGGTCGGCGGCCGGCTCCTCGGCGGCCGGGGCGGCGGGGGCGGCGGTGCCGTCCGCGGTGACGGTGAAGGCGGCGGTGTGGACGGTGTTCTGGTGCTGGAAGTCCAGGAAGAGCCGGTAGCTGCCGCCGCTCGGCGCGGTGGTGGTGAAGCCGATCCCGGGGCCCGGGGTGGTGGTGTCCGGGTGGACGTGGAGGTAGGCGAGGTCGCCGGCGCGCAGGGCGACCAGGTGGCCGTAGGCGCCCAGGTAGGGCTGGAGGTCGGTGACGGGGACGCCGTCCTTGCTGACGTTCAGGGTGAGGTGGTTGCCGCGTCCGAGGGTGAGGTCGCCGCCGAGGGTGACGGTGTAGCCGTCGACGGTGACGGTCCGTCCGGTCTCGGGGAGCGGGGCGGGGCGCAGGTCGCCCGCGGCGTGGAGATCGGCGCCGAGGGTGAGGCCCTCGGTGGCGCCGGTCGGGGTGAAGTCGGCGAAGACCCGGTACTCGCCGGCGGCGGGGACGGCGGTGGGGGCGCTCCAGGTGCCGTCGGCGGCCAGGGTGGGGTGCAGGTGCTGGAAGGTGGAGAGGTCGCGCGGCGCGACGATCAGGTGGAGTTCCTTCTCGTGCTGCTGCTGGTAGGCGGTGACGGGCTTGCCGTCCGCGCCGAGGATGCGGAACCGCAGGTCGGTGGGGGAGCCGGCGGTGACGAAGGGGTTGTCGACGCTCAGGGTGTAGCCGCGTTCGGAGATCTGGAGTCCGCCGGGCAGGTGCTCGGCGGCTGCCCCGCCCCCGGCGTCGTGCCCGGCGTGTCCGGTGTCGTGTCCCGCGTGTTCGGCGGCGGGCTCGGGGGCGGGACCGTTACCGGTGGCGTGGCCGACGCCGAGGGCGAGGCCGAAGGCGGCGGCGAGGCCGGCGGTGAAGGCGGTGATGCGCAGGGCGGTGTTCATGGCGGTCTCCTCGGACGTACGAAGTGAAAGGGGTCAGGCCCGCATCAGCCGGGCGATGGCCTGCGAGGCTTCGGCGACCTTGGCGTCGGCCTCGGCGCCGCCGCCCGCGATGGCGTCCTGGACGCAGTGGGCGAGGTGGGCGTCGAGCAGGTGCAGCGCCACGGACTGGAGGGCCTTGGTGGCGGCGGAGACCTGGGTCAGCGTGTCGATGCAGTAGGTGTCGGTGTCGACCATGCGCTGGAGGCCGCGGATCTGGCCCTCGACGCGGCGCAGTCTGCGCAGGAGCTGGTCCTTCTCGGTGTGGTAGCCGGCCATGCGGCCCTCCTCGGGCTTCCGGCGGGAGTGCGGGGCGTGCGGGCGGTGCGGGGGAGCGGTCCGACGACCACGAGTGAATACCCCATGGGGGTATCAAGTCAAGCGGATCCCTGTCCCGGAAAAATACCTGCTGGGGGTATCTCCCGGAGCTTGCCTTCAATACCCCCCATGGGTATAAATGAACCTGGCACCGCCCGATACCCCTGCACGGTATGACGGCCCGGCCGCGCACGTACCTCGAAGTACCGACTGTCACGAGGAGCAACGATGACCACGCAGGCACCCGCCTCCACGGAGGTGGAACTCTCGATCGGCGGAATGACGTGCGCCTCGTGCGCGGCCCGCATCGAGAAGAAGCTCAACCGGATGGACGGCGTCTCGGCCAGCGTCAACTACGCCACCGAGAAGGCGAAGGTCACCTTCGAGGGCGAGGTCGAGGTGGCCGACCTGATCGCCACCGTCGAGGCCACCGGCTACACCGCCGCCCTGCCCAAGCCCCCGGCCGCCGCCGGTGGCGAGGGCGCCGAGCGGGCCGAGCCCGCCGACGAGCTGGCCCCGCTGCGCCAGCGGCTGTTCACCGCGCTGGCCCTGGCCGTCCCGGTGATCGCGATGGCGATGGTGCCGGCGCTGCAGTTCGACAACTGGCAGTGGCTGTCGCTGACCCTCGCCGCCCCGGTCGTCACGTACGCCGCCTGGCCGTTCCACAGGGCCGCGTTCACCAACGCCCGGCACGGCGCCGCGACGATGGACACCCTGGTCTCGCTCGGTACCGGCGCCGCGTTCCTGTGGTCGCTGTGGGCGCTGTTCCTCGGCGACGCCGGGATGCCGGGCATGCGGCACGGCTTCGAGTTCACCATCGCCCGCAGCGACGGCGCCTCGAACATCTACCTGGAGGCGGCGGCCGGCGTGACCGCCTTCATCCTGGCCGGGCGCTACTTCGAGGCCCGCTCCAAGCGCACCGCCGGCGCCGCTCTCAAGGCGCTGCTGGAACTGGGCGCCAAGGACGTGACGGTGCTGCGCGGCGGAGCCGAGGTGCGGATCCCGATCGCCGAGCTGGCCGTGGGCGACCGGTTCGTGGTGCGTCCCGGCGAGAAGATCGCCACCGACGGCACGGTGGTCGAGGGCGCCTCGGCGGTGGACGCCTCGATGCTGACCGGTGAGTCGGTGCCGGTCGAGGTCGGGGTCGGCGACAGCGTCACCGGCGCCACCGTCAACGCGGGCGGCCGGCTGGTCGTCGAGGCGACCCGGGTCGGCGCGGACACCCAGCTCGCCCGGATGGCCAAGCTGGTCGAGGACGCGCAGAACGGCAAGGCCGCCGCGCAGCGCCTCGCCGACCGGATCTCCGCGGTCTTCGTACCGATCGTGATCACCCTCGCGGTGGCCACCCTCGGCTACTGGCTGGGCACCGGCGAGGGCTGGACCGCCGCCTTCACCGCCGCCGTGGCCGTGCTGATCATCGCCTGCCCGTGCGCCCTCGGACTGGCCACCCCGACCGCGCTGCTGGTCGGCACGGGGCGCGGCGCCCAGCTGGGCGTGCTGATCAAGGGCCCGGAGGTCCTGGAGTCCACCCGCAGGGTCGACACCATCGTCCTGGACAAGACCGGCACCGTCACCACCGGCCAGATGACCCTGCTCGCCGTCCACGCCGTCGAGGGCGTCACCGAGGCCGAGGCGCTGCGCCTGGCCGGCGCCCTGGAGCACGCCTCCGAGCACCCGATCGCCCGGGCGATCGCCACCGCCGCCGCCAAGGCCGGTGAACTGCCCGCCGTCGAGGGCTTCGAGAACGTGCCGGGCCTGGGCGTCCAGGGCGTGGTGGACGGCCACGCCGTGGTGGCCGGCCGGGAGGCGCTGCTCAACGAGTGGTCGCAGTACCTGCCGGAGGCCCTCGCCGAGGCCAAGCGCAAGGCCGAGTCGGCCGGTCGCACCGCGATCGCGGTCGGCTGGGACGGCGAGGCGCGGGCGGTGCTGGAGGTGGCGGACGCGGTCAAGCCGACCAGTGCCGAGGCCATCGCCGAGCTGCGGGCCCTGGGCCTGACCCCGGTGCTGCTGACCGGTGACAACAAGCTGGTCGCCGAGGCGGTCGCCGCCGAGGTCGGCATCAATCCGGAGCACGTGATCGCCGAGGTCATGCCGCAGGACAAGGTCGACACCGTCAAGCGGCTGCAGGCCGAGGGCAAGGTCGTGGCGATGGTCGGCGACGGCGTCAACGACGCGGCGGCGCTCGCCCAGGCCGACCTGGGCCTGGCGATGGGCACCGGCACCGACGCCGCCATCGAGGCGGGCGACCTGACCCTGGTCCGTGGTGACCTGCTGGCCGCGGCGGACGCCATCCGCCTCTCCCGCAAGACCCTCGGCACCATCAAGAGCAACCTGTTCTGGGCCTTCGGCTACAACGTCGCGGCCCTGCCGCTGGCGGCGGCCGGGATGCTCAACCCGATGATCGCGGGGGCCGCGATGGCCTTCTCCTCGGTCTTCGTGGTCGGCAACAGCCTCCGGCTGCGCCGCTTCCGCTGATCCCCCTCCCCGATGGCCCCGAGGCCCCGGAACCGCTGCCTTGGGTTCTGACGGTCGTCGCAACACCCGAGCTCAAGGTGTGCGATGGAGTTCGAGATCCGTAGGGACCGGAAGCCGCAGGGGCCCAGGAAGCTCCGTGTCGAGC
>NZ_JBHVVI010000228.1:0-6796 GCF_042883685.1 Kitasatospora sp. NPDC058190 | reverse complement strand
CAGGGTCCTCTCCCCCGCGGCCACCGCCCGCGAGGACGCCGACCAGGCCCTGCACGGTCGGCGCGTCGAGCACCGGCGGCAGGTCGACCAGCCCGCCCGGCGCCTGGGGGCGCTCCAGGGCGGCGACCCGGCCGAGTCCCCACGCGGCGGCCTGGACGGGGTTGGTGAGCGGGTCGGCGGGACCGGTGGAGACGGCGCCGCAGGTGACGGTCCACAGCGGCGCGGCGGACCGCAGGTCGCCCAGGGCCTGGGCGAGGGCGACGCCGAGCGCGACACCCTCCGGCAGGCCGGGCCCGGGGGTGGGCCGGTCGGCCAGCGGGACGAGCGACAGGATGCCGCTCAGCTCGCCGAAGTCCCCTGTCCGGCGGCCGAGTTCGGCGCGGTCGCGGCAGTCCTCGTCGAGCACCAGCCGCTCGAGACGCGCGCCGTGGCCGCGCAGGGCGTCGAGGAGTTCGGCGTCGTCGACGGCGTCGGTGGTGACGACCAGCCAGGTGCCGTCCAGCACGGGTGCGGCCGCCGGGCGGACGGGCCGCCAGTGGACGCGGTAGCGGGCGGCGTCGAGCCGGGCCTTCTCGTGCCGGGTGCGGCGCCAGTCGGCGAGGGCGGGCAGGAGGGCGTAGAGGCCGGCGTGCTGTTCGTCGCGCAGGCCGAGCAGGCCGGCGAGTTCGGCGGCGCTGCCGCGCTCGACGGCGCCCCACAGGGCGGAGTCGGCGGGGTCGGCGGCCGGGGCGCCCGTGTCGGGCTCGGCCTCGGGCCAGTAGCGCTCGTGCTGGAAGGCGTAGGTGGGCAGGTCGGTGCGGCGGGCGCCGGTGCCCGCGTACAGCGCGGCCCAGTCCAGGGCGTGCCCGCGCACGTGGAGCGCGGACAGGGCGAGGGCGGCGGTCCGCTCCTCGGGGCGCCCGGCGCGCAGCAGCGGGACGGCCGTCACTGCGCCATGATCGGCCGGCACAGTGTCGGCCAGGATCTCCTCGGTGAGCGCGGACAGCACGCCGTCCGGGCCGAGTTCGAGGAAGGTCGCGGCGCCGGCCGCGCGGGCGGCGCGGACGCCGTCGGCGAAGCGGACGGCCCGGCGGACGTGCTCGACCCAGTACTCGGGCGAGCACAGCTCCGTCTCGGTGGCGAGCTCGCCGGTGGTGTCGGAGACCAGCGGGATGACCGGCGCGTGGAAGTCCAGCTCCGCGACGGTGCGCCGGAACTCCTCCAGCATCGGCTCCATCAGCGGCGAGTGGAAGGCGTGCGAGACGCGCAGCCGCTTGGTCCGGCGGCCCTCGGTCGCGAACTCTCCGGCGATGCGCAGGACTTCGTCCTCCAGGCCGGAGATCACCACGGCCCGCGGCCCGTTGACGGCCGCGACGGAGACGCCGGGCACCAGGCGCGGCAGCACCTCGTCCTCGGTGGCCTCGACGGAGACCATGGCGCCGCCCTCGGGCAGCGCGTCCATCAGCCGGGCCCGGGCGGCCACGAGCGCGCAGGCGTCGGCGAGCGGGAGCACCCCGGCGCAGTGCGCGGCGGCGATCTCGCCGACGGAGTGGCCGAGCAGCACGTCGGCGCGCACGCCGAGCGAGGTGATCAGGCGGAACAGGGCGACCTCGACGGCGAAGATCGCGGGCTGCGCCCACCCGGTGCGGTTCAGCAGCTCCTCGTCGTCACCGTGGAGGACCTCGCGCAGCGGGCGCTCCAGCCGGGACCCGAACTCGCGCAGCACCTCGTCCAGCGCCTCCGCGAACACCGGGAAGCGCTCGCCGAGTTCGCGTCCGGTGCCGAGACGTTGTGCGCCCTGGCCGGCGAACAGCACGGCGAGTTTGCCGGCGCCGGTCTCGCCCGCGACCAGCCCGGCAGCGGACTCGCCCGCGGCGAGGGCGGTCAGGGCGGCGAGCAGTTCGTCGCGGTCGCCGCCGACGGCGACGGCGCGGTGGTCGAAGCCGGAGCGGGTGGTGGCGAGCGAGAGGCCGAGGTCGGCCGGGCTCGCGGCCGGGTCCGCGGTGGCGAAGGCGCGCAGGCGGGCGGCCTGGTCGCGCAGCGCGGCCGGGCTGCGGCCGGCCAGCGGCCACAGCAGGACGGGCTCCGCGACGGCCGGGGTGGCATCCCGCGGGACGACGGCGGGAGCCTGTTCGAGGATGACGTGGGCGTTGGTGCCGCTGAAGCCGAAGGAGGACACGCCGGCCCGGCGCGGGCGGCCGGTCTCCGGCCAGTCCGCCTCCTCGGTCAGCAGCTCCACCGCGCCCTCGTCCCAGTCCACGTGGGAGGACGGCTCGGCCGCGTGCAGGGTGCGGGGCACGACGCCGTGCCGCATCGCCAGCACCATCTTGATCACGCCCGCGACGCCCGCGGCGGCCTGGGTGTGGCCGAGGTTGGACTTCACCGAGCCGAGGAGCAGCGGGAGTTCGCGGTCCTGGCCGTAGGTGGCCAGCAGCGCCTGGGCCTCGATCGGGTCGCCCAGGGAGGTGCCGGTGCCGTGCGCCTCGACGACGTCGACGTCGGCCGTGGCGAGCCCTGCGGTCGCCAGGGCCTGGCGGATCACGCGCTGCTGGGAGGGCCCGTTGGGGGCGGTGAGCCCGTTGGAGGCGCCGTCCTGGTTGACGGCGGAGCCGCGCACGACGGCGAGGACGGGGTGCCCGTTGCGGCGGGCGTCGGACAGGCGCTCCAGGGCGATCACGCCGACGCCCTCGGACCAGCCGACGCCGTCGGCCCGGTCGGAGAACGCCTTGCAGCGCCCGTCCGGGGCGAGACCGCGCTGGCGGGAGAACTCGATCAGCGAGGTCGGGGTGGACATCACGGTGACGCCGCCGGCCAGGGCCAGCGTGCACTCGCCGGCGCGCAGGGCCTGCATGGCCCAGTGCATGGCGACGAGCGAGGAGGAGCACGCGGTGTCGACGGTGACGGCCGGGCCCTCCAGGCCGAGCGTGTAGGAGACGCGGCCGGAGGCGATGCTGGGCGACGTGCCGCTGCCCTGGTGGCCCTCGAAGCGGCCGCCCGCGAGCAGCGCGGAGTAGTCGTTGTACATCACGCCGGCGAACACGCCGGTGCGGCTGCCGCGCAGCGACACCGGGTCGATCCCGGCCCGCTCGACCGCCTCCCAGCAGGCCTCCAGCAGCAGGCGCTGCTGGGCGTCGGTGGCCAGCGCCTCGCGCGGGCTCATGCCGAAGAAGCCCGGATCGAAGTCGGCGGCCTCGTGCAGGAAGCCACCGAAGCGGGTGTAGCTGGTGCCGAGGTGGTCCGGGTCCGGGTGGTAGAGCGACTCGACGTCCCAGCCGCGGTCGGTGGGCAGGCCGGAGATCGCGTCGGTGCCCTCGCGCAGCAGGCGCCACAGGTCCTCGGGCGAGGCGACGCCGCCGGGGTAGCGGCAGCTCATGCCGACGATGACGATCGGGTCGTCGTCGGCCGCCGCGCGCACGGGGGCCGCGGCGGCGGGCGCCTGGGCGCCCGTCAGGCCGTCCAGGACGTGCCCGGCGAGGGCGGTGACGGTCGGGTAGTCGAAGACGACGGTCGCGGAGGTGCGCAGGCCGGTGGTGGCGCTCAGACGGTTGCGCAGCTCGACGGCGGTGAGCGAGTCGAAGCCGAGGTCCTGGAACGGGCGGTGCGGGTCGACCTCGGACGCGTCGGCGTGCCGCAGCACGGCCGCGGCCTGGGCACGGACCAGGTCGACGACGGCCTCGGTGCGGGCGCGCTCGTCCAGCCCGGCGAGCCGGCGGGTGAGGGCGCCGGCCGCCTCGGTGGCGGTCACGGCGGCACGCCGTGCGGGGGTGCGGATCAGGCCGCGCAGGAGCGGCGGCACCTCGCCCCGGGCGCGCAGCGCCGGGAGGTCGAGGCGGACGGGCAGCAGGACGGTCTCGGGGCGGGCGAGGGCGGCGTCGAACAGCGCGGTGCCGTCGGCCTCGGAGAGCGCCGGGGTGCCGAGCCGGGCGAGCCTGTCGAGGTCCGCGTCGGTGAGCCCTCCGGTCATTCCGCCGACGGGGGCCCAGGGGCCCCAGCCGAGCGAGAGTCCGGGCAGTCCGGCGGCGCGGCGGGTGCGCACGAGCGCGTCCGCGAAGGCGTTGCCCGCGGCGTAGTTGGCCTGCCCGGCCGCGCCGACGGTGCCGGAGAAGGACGAGAAGACGACGAACGCGGCGAGGTCCAGGGCGCGGGTGGCCTCGTGGAGGTGCCACAGGGCGTCGGCCTTGGGCCGCAGGACAGCGGCGAGCCGCTCGGGGGTGAGCTGCTCGACGACGCCGTCGTCGAGCACGCCGGCGGCGTGCACCACGGCGGTCAGCGGGTGTCCGGCGGGCACGCCCGCGATCAGGCGCTCGACGGCGGCGCGGTCGGTGAGGTCGCACGCCTCGACGGCGACCTCGGCGCCCGCCTCGGCGAGCCGCGCGGCCAGGTCGGCGGCGCCTTCGGCCGCGGTTCCCCGGCGGCTCGCGAGCACGAGGCGACGCACGCCGTGCTCGGCCACCAGGTGCCGGGCGAGGACGGCGCCGAGGCCGCCGGTGCCACCGGTGATCAGGACGGTCCCGTCCGGGTCCCACGCGGCGCCGGTCACGGCCACCGCGCCCGCGCGGGCCAGCCGGGCCGCGAGCACGGCGCCGCCGCGCACGGCCAGCTGGGGCTCGTCGCCGCCGAGGGCGCGCTCGGGCAGCGGGCCGCCGGCCGGGTCCAGGTCGACCAGGCCGAAGCGGCCCGGGTGCTCGGCCTGCGCGGAGCGCACCAGACCCCACACGGCGGCCGCGGCCGGGTCGGTGACCTCCTCGTCCGCCGTGGTGGCGACGGCGCCCCGGGTCACGAAGACCAGCCGGCCGAACGCGTCCGCGGCGAGCCACTGCTGGAGCCGGGCCAGCACCACGGCGGTCAACGCGTGGGCCGAGCCGACCGGGTCGGCCGGGTCGCCCGCGAGCGGCACGAGCATCACCTCGGCCGGGGCCTCGCCCGCCGTCGGCAGCACGCCGAGGCCGAGCGGGTCCGCATCCGGGACGGCCACCGAGGCGGGCACCTGCGCGCCGCCGCGCGGCCGGGACCAGCGCAGCTCGAACATCGCGTCCCGGACCGGCCCGGTGCCCGCACCGGCAAGCGCCGGGAGCGCCCGCAGCAGCAGCGAGCCGACCGAGACGACCGGGCCGCCCGCCGCGTCGGCGACCTCGACGGCCACCGAGTCGTCCCCGGTCGCGGACAGCCGCACCCGCGCCACCGACGCGCCCGCGGCGTGCAGACTGACGTCCTGCCAGGAGAACGGCACCCCGCCGAGCCCCAGGAACGCCGTCGCGTGCAACGCCGCGTCCAGCAGCGCCGGGTGGATCCCGAACGCGCCGGCCTCGCCGCTCGCGCCCTCGTCCAGGGCGACCTCGGCGAACACGTCCTCGCCGCGCCGCCAGGCCGCGCGCAGCCCGCGGAAGGCCGGGCCGTAGCGGAAGCCCGCACCGGCGAGGCGCTCGTCCAGGCCCTCCAGGTCCAGGGCCTCGGCGCCGGCCGGCGGCCACTGCGTGAACTCCTCCGCGCTGGCGCGCTGTTCACCCGCCGAGTCGCCCGGCGCGAGGATGCCGTCGGCGTGCTGCGTCCACGGGGCGTCCTCATCGCCCTCGGGGCGGGCGTAGACGCCGAGGGTGCGCCGCCCGCTCGCGTCGGCCCGTCCGGCCCACACCTGCACCTGCACGCCGCCCTGGTCGGGCAGCGGCAGTGGCGCGGTGAGCGTCAGCTCCTCGACGCGCTCGCAGCCGACCTCGTCGCCCGCGCGCACGGCGAGCTCCAGGAAGGCCGTGCCGGGCAGCAGCACGGTGCCGTCGACGGCGTGGTCGGCCAGCCACGGGTGGGTGCGCAGCGAGAGCCGGCCGGTCAGCAGCAGGCCGTCGGTGTTGGCGAGCGAAACGGCGGCGGCGAGCAGCGGGTGGTTGGCCGAGCCGAGCCCGGCGGCGCGGACGTCGCCGGTGCGCGAGAGCGCGCTCTTCGGCCAGTAGCGCTTGTGCTGGAAGGCGTAGGTGGGCAGGTCGGCACGGCGGGCGCCGGTGCCCTCGAAGTAGGCGTCCCAGCGCACCGGGACACCGCGCACGTGCAGGCCGGCGAGGGCCTCGGTGAGCGCCTCGGTCTCGTCACGGCCGGGGCGCAGCGCGGCGAGGGCGCCGCAACCTTCGCCGGCCGGCTCGTCCAGGACGCCCTGGGCGAGCGCGGCGAGGGCGCCGTCCGGGCCGAGTTCGAGGAACTGGCCGGCGCCGTGGCCGCCGAGCCAGCCGACGGCGTCGGCGAAGCGGACGGCCTGGCGGGCCTGGTCGGCCCAGTAGTCGGCGGAGGTGAGCTGCTGGACGGTGGCGAGCGTGCCGGTGAGCGTCGAGACGAGCGGGATCGCGGGCGCCTGCGGGTCCAGCCCGGCGACGACGGCGCGGAACTCGTCGAGCATCGGGTCCATGAGCGGCGAGTGGAAGGCGTGCGAGACGCGCAACCGCCGTACCTTGCGGCCGAGTTCGGCGAAGTGCGCACCGACGGCCTCGGCCGCCGCGGTCTCGCCCGCGACGACCACGTTCTGCGGCCCGTTGACGGCGGCCAGCGACACGCCGTCGCCGAGCAGCGGGAGGACCTCGTCCTCGCTCGCCTGCACCGCGACCATGGCGCCGCCGGTCGGCAGGGCCTGCATCAGGCGGGCCCGGGCGGCGACCAGGACGCACGCGTCGGCGAGGGTGAACACCCCGGCGACGTGCGCGGCGGCGATCTCGCCGACGGAGTGGCCGGCCAGGAAGTCCGGCCGCACGCCCCAGGACTCCAGCAGCCGGTACAGCGCGACCTCGACGGCGAACAGCGCGGGCTGCGCGTGACCGGTGCGTTTCAGGGCGTCCTC
>NZ_JBHVVI010000227.1:0-6932 GCF_042883685.1 Kitasatospora sp. NPDC058190 | reverse complement strand
GCCTCCGGCTGCTGCGGCTCGGCGACCACCGGCGAGGCCTGGTACGGCTGCTGGTACCCCTGGTGGTACGCCTGCTGCTGGTAACCGCCGTACGGGTCCTGGGTGTAGACCGGCTGCCCGTACTGGTCGTACTGCGCCGACTGCTCGTACCCCTGCTGCTGCTCGTACCCCTGCTGCGGGTACCCCTGGTAGCCCTGCTGGTACCCCTGCTGCTGGTGGCCGGCGTAGGTGCCCTGCCCGTACACCGGCTGCCCGTACTGGTCGTACTGCGCCTGCTGCTCGTACGGCTGCTGCTGGTACCCCTGGTACGGCTGCTCGTACTGCCCGGTGGACCACTCCTCCGGCTGCTGCCCGTTGCGTTCCGTCACGCCGGCTCCTGGCTCAGGTCCCGTGCGGCGCGTACAGCGCCCGCTTGTCGATGTAGCGGACCACGCCGTCCGGAACGAGGTACCAGACCGGCTCGCCCTTGGCGACCCGGTTGCGGCAGTCCGTGGAGGAGATGGCCAGCGCCGGGACCTCCACCAGGGAGACCCCGCCCACCGGAAGTCCGGCGTCCGACAGAGTGTGCCCCGGGCGGGTGCATCCGATGAAGTGGGCCAGCGAGAAGAGTTCGTCGGAGTCGTGCCAGGTCAGGATCTGGGCGAGCGCGTCGGCTCCGGTGATGAAGAAGAGGTCGGCGTCCGGGTGCAGGGCGTGCAGGTCGCGCAGGGTGTCGACGGTGTACGTCGGGCCCTCGCGGTCGATGTCGATCCGGCTGACCGAGAACTGCGGGTTCTCGGCGGTGGCGATGACCGTCATCAGGTAGCGGTCCTCGGCCGAGGTGACCTGCCGGTCGCACTTCTGCCAGGGCTGCCCGGTCGGGACGAAGACCACCTCGTCCAGGTGGAACGCGCTCGCCACCTCACTGGCGGCGACCAGGTGGCCGTGGTGGATCGGGTCGAAGGTGCCGCCCATCACGCCGAGGCGCTTCTTCACCGGTTCCGGTCCGCCGGGAATCCCGGCCTGCTCTCCCATGCCGCCACACCTTACGCGACGCCCGTTACGGTGCGGGAACGCCCGTGTGGGGGTTGCCCGCAGATGCGTGAGGGAGCGGCCGGCCCGATGGCCGGACGCTCCCCTGGCGGTCCGTGGGCCGGGCTCAGCGGTCCCGGTTGAAGCGGGTGGTGATGAAGAGCAGGAGCAGCAGGATGAACAGCGCGGCGCCACCCGTCAGGGCCGGGTTCAGGCTGTCGTGGTTGCCCCCCTCGCCCTCGGCGAGCAGGTTCAGAACGGGGAGTGCGGCAGCAGTGCTCATGGTCGGCGGGACCTTCTCGGCTCGGTGAACGGACCTGGGGGTTGTTCCGGGCCGGTGAGGGCCCACCCGTCATCGTACGGGGGGTTACACGGCAACCGCTCGGCGGCCCACCGCCACTGACCGGGCGTGAGCGGGCACGGGGAAGGCGGCGCCTACTGACCGCGGAAGGCGCGGGCCATGATCCAGACCAGCAGACCGATCCCCACGAAGGACGCGATCACGATGATCCGCAGGAACAGGCCCGGGCCGGCCTCGTCGGAGATGGGGGCGGCCAGGCTGACCAGCGTGTCGGTGGACATCTGAGGGGCTCCTCGAACTGCTCGGTACCGCGGCCGGATCCGGTCTCGGTTCTCCAGGGCATTCAGGGTAAACCCGCCTCACACCGGCGCCGCCCACCGGCCCCTGTGACTCGCCCTGCTACTCGCCCGCCCTGCTACTCGCCCGCTCGCCTCCGTGGGGCGGCTCGGGGCGGGAACCGCGCGGCGACCCGCGCGTACGCTGGCCCCGGGGACGAGTACGCAACCACGGACGTTGCACAGACAGTCGTTGCAGGCGAAGAGCAGCGGGGGGCCGGCACCGCGCCGGGGCCGCCGTCGACCAGGAGGTACTCAGACCATGACCGACACGTTCGAGAAGAGCCCGAGCCGGCGCCGCCAGCGCTTCCCCGAGATCTCCACCCGGGCCTGGGAACACCCCGCCGACCGCTCGGCCCTGGTCGCCCTGCGCAAGCTGTCGGGCTTCGACGACGTCCTGAAGAAGCTCGCCGGGCTGGTGTCCGAGCGCGCGATCCGGCTGATGTTCCTGGCCACCGCCGTGAAGACGTCCGAGCGTCAGTTCCCCGAGCTGTACGACATGGTGCGCGACGCCGCCTACGTACTCGACCTGGAGCAGGTGCCGGACCTGTACGTCACCCAGGACCCGGCGGTCAACGCGTACACCATCGGCATCGACACCCCGATCATCGTGATCACCAGCGGCCTGGTCGAGCTGCTGGACGAGGAGGAGCTGCGCTCCGTCATCGGCCACGAGGTCGGCCACGCGATGTCCGGCCACGCCGTCTACCGGACGATGCTGATGATCCTCACCAACATCGCCACCCGGATCGCCTGGGTGCCGCTCGGCAGTCTGGCGATCATGGCCCTCGTCACCGCCCTCAAGGAGTGGTTCCGCAAGGCCGAGCTGTCCAGCGACCGGGCCGGCCTGCTGGCCGGGCAGGACCTCCAGGCGTCCATGCGGGCCCTGATGAAGCTCGCCGGCGGGCACAACCTGGCCGAGATGAACGTCGACGCGTTCCTGGAGCAGGCGGAGGAGTACGAGAGGGCCGGCGACCTGCGCGACGGCGTGCTCAAGCTGCTCCAGCTGCTGCCGCAGACCCACCCGTTCGCGGTGGTCCGGGTCGCCCAGCTGAAGAAGTGGGCGGAGAGCGACGAGTACCGCTCGATCCTGGCCGGCGCCTACCCGCGCCGCTCGGACGACCGGGACACCTCGGTCGGCGAGCAGTGGAAGGCCGCCGCCGACCACTACACGACCTCGGTGAAGGAGAGCAAGGACCCGCTGATGGGCCTGCTGCGGGACGTGGCCGGCGGCGCCGCCACGGTCGGCGGCAAGCTGCGCGACACCTTCACCGGCGGCAACCGCGGCTCCGCCACGGACCGCGACGACAGCTGACCCGGCGCACGGACCACGGCGACCGGTGACCCGGACGGGGTCACCGGTCGCCGTGCCGTTCCGGGGGCCTCGATCCGGCCCCGGCGCTCTCGGTCCCTTCCGGGGGCCCTCAGCCGCCCGCCAGCACCCCGCACACCTGCCAGGCCGGCCGCGCGTGGTTGCCCGGGTCGACCGGCGTGGGCGGTGCCACCGCGGTGCCCTGCACGGTGGCCAGCACCGGCTGCAGGAAGCCCGCCATCGAGGTGGTGCACGGCGCCGGCCCGGCCTGCACCACCGAGTCCACCAGCCGCAGCTGCGCCGAGGCCAGGTCCACCCGGTCGAACTGGAAGGTCAGCTCGCGCCGCACGGTCGCCAGGGTGACCGGCGCCCCGGCGGGGGCCCCGGCCGGCTTCAGCGCGTAGACGAAGGTGTGGTCGGTGGTGATCTGCAGCGTGCCGCTGTCCGCCTCGTCGATCCGCATCGCGCCGACCACCTTCACGGTGTCGGAGGCCAGCGCGACCTGCGCCGGGTCGAAGCGGACCACCCAGCCGGTCAGCGCGTGGTGCCGGTCGTCCACCGGCTGTGCGACGCTCTCGTCGAATCCGGCCTGCTCACCGGGCGTGACGAAGGCCCGTATGTCCGCGGTGGCGCCCTGCACCAGTGCGGCCGGGGTCAGCGAGGAGGCGACCAGGTAGCGCTGCACGGTGTCCAGCGCCTTGGTCACCTCGACCCGGCTGAAGTGCTCGGTGGCGGCCCCGGTCGGGGTGTTCAGCCCGGTCGTCCCCTCGCCGTACCCGGGCGGCAGCGCGGCGAACGGATTCGCCGGGTCGGTCACCGGGTGGACGGCCGAGGCCGGGCTCAACGCGACCAGGCTGACGGTCACTTGACTGCCCTCGGGCCGTGCCGGGATGCCCTTCGGCGAGTTCACCCCGAAGTACACCGCCGCCCCGAAGGCCAGCAGGATGAGCAGCAGCAGGGCCAGCGCCTGGCGTGGGACGGTACCCAGCGGCCCGAGCCGCACCCGGGCCCGGGTGGCCTTGCCGAAGGAGCCCGCGAGCCGCTCCCGGGCGGACAGCTCCTGGATCCGGGCAGCCCGCACGAACGATTCGTCGAACACGACGGACCGGAATTCGTCCTCGTTTCCGGAACCGCCCTCGGGCGTACCCTCAGGAGGCTCTCGCGGGTCACCCATGACACCAGGGTAGGCGTACACCCGGCCCGCTACGAGGGCCCCTGCGCAGATTGCCGGGAACGCTCCGCGGCCACCCGCCCGGGGCGTGCGCCCCCGGCTCCGGCTAGCCCGCCGGTGCCGTGACCACCGGCGACGGTTCGGCCGGCGCGGGCCGCGGGTCCACCCCCGTGCTGCTGCTGCCGGACTCCGGGCGCCGGGGCGCGCCGGAGGTACCGCCCACGCCCTGGTAGATCGCCGCGACCGCCACCGCCACCAGGCTCACGCCCATGATCACCGCGAGCACCCAGGCCACCGGCCGGTGCCAGCGCTGCTGGGCCACGTACCGGCCTCGGGCGCGCACCGGATCGTAGCGGCGCCACCGCCGCCGGGTCCGGCGGCCGGTCGCCCGGCCCGGGCCCGACCACGGGTCGGGGTACAGGTGGTCCTCGTCGAGTCCGCTCGGGTACGGGCGCAGCTCCAGCGGCAGCCCGTCACCGGCCGGGACGTCATAGCCCCACCCCGGTCCCGCGGTGTCCGGCTCGAACCGCGCCTCGGCCGCGGCGAGCTGCCGCTCCTTGGCCGTCGGCTCGTGCACGGCGGCGGACCGGACGAAGGCCTCATCGAAGACCACGGTGGCGAACTCGTCGTCCGCACCACCGTGGTCGGCGCCGTCGGGGTACGGCAAGCCCCCCACATCCTCAGCCACGGATTCAGCGTATTACCGGCCGGGCGATTTGTCTGTGGCTCCCGGCAGTTGGTCCGTCACACGTGTGCCGGACGCCCCGCACGCCGCGTTCAGCGGGCGTCCGCGTCCCCGCCCACGGTCTGCGTCGCCTCGCCGCGGACATGCCCGTCACCAGTGACGATGTACTTGGTGCTGGTCAGCTCGGGCAGGCCCATCGGACCGCGGGCGTGCAGCTTCTGGGTGGAGATGCCGATCTCCGCGCCGAAGCCGAACTCACCGCCGTCGGTGAACCGGGTCGAGGCGTTGACGGTCACCGTGGTCGAGTCGACCAGCTGGGTGAAGCGGCGGGCGGCGGCCTGCGAGGTGGTGACGATCGCCTCGGTGTGGCCGGAGGACCAGCGGCGGATGTGCTCGACGGCGGCGTCCAGCGAGGGCACCACGGCCACCGCCAGGTCGTACGAGAGGTACTCGGCGCCCCAGTCCTCGTCGGTGGCCGGCACCACGGTGGCGGCGCTGCCCTCGGCGGCCTTGAGCACCGCCTCGTCGCCGTGCACGGTCACCCCGGCCTCGGCCAGGGCCGCCAGCGCCAGCGGCAGGAAGTCGTCCGCGACGTCCTGGTGCACCAGCAGGGTCTCGGCCGCGTTGCAGACGCTGACCCGCTGCGCCTTGGAGTTCAGCAGGATGCCGACGGCCATCGCCAGGTCGGTCCGCGCGTCCACGTACACATGGCAGTTGCCGGTGCCGGTCTCGATCACCGGGACGGTCGAGCCCTCGACCACGGTGCGGATCAGCGAAGCACCGCCGCGCGGGATCAGCACGTCGACGAGGCCGCGGGCGCGCATCAACTCCTGCACGGAGTCCCGGCTCTCCCCCGGCACCAGCTGGATCACGTCGGCGGGCAGCCCGGCCGCGGCGACGGCGTCCCGCAGCACCGCGACCAGCGCGGTGTTGGAACGGTAGGCCGAGGCGGAGCCGCGCAGCAGCACCGCGTTGCCGGACTTCAGGCAGAGCGCGGCGGCGTCCGCCGTGACGTTCGGCCGGGCCTCGTAGATGATGCCGACCACGCCCAGCGGCACCCGCACCTGGCGCACGTCCAGACCGTTCGGCAGGGTGTAGCCGCGCACCACCTCGCCGACCGGGTCGGGCAGGCCGGCCACGTCGCGCACGTCGGAGGCGATCGCGGCGATCCGCTCCCCGGTCAGCGTCAGCCGGTCGATCACCGACTCCGCCGTGCCCGCCTCGCGGGCCCGGGCCACGTCCTCGGCGTTGGCCGCGACGATCTCGGCGGCGCGGGCGACCAGCGCGTCCGCGATCGACAGCAGCGCGGCGTCCTTGGCGCTGCGCGGCAGCGGGGCGAGCGCGGCGGCGGCCTCCCGGGCACGGCGCGCTACGGCGAGGACGGGGCTGTCGGCGGTGACGAGGTCGCTGGTCATGCCGCCAAGGGTAGCGACTGCGCCCGCCCCGCCCGTCGCCGTTCCGGCATCCGAACAGGGCCGGTCAGTAGGGGTGCACGCCGCCCAGGTGCGGTGGCGGATCGCCGAAGCCCTCCGCCACCCGCTTGTGGTACGTCGCCCGGTCGACCACCTCCAGCCCGACGATCTCCCAGGGCGGCAGGCTCGCGGTGACCTTGTGCTCGCCCCACAGCCGCAGCGCTATCGCCGCCGCGTCGTGCAGGTCCCGGGCCTGCTCCCAGTACCGGATCTCGGCGTGGTCGGCCGCGTAGCGCGCGGTCAGGAAGAACGAGTGGTCGTGCGCCAGCCGCTCCAGCGAGGCACGCAGTTCGGACAGCGGGGTGACCTGCCCCGCCACGCTCAGCACCACGTGCCACAGCCGCGCCTGCTCGGGCACGCTGGGCGGATCCGCCGCCTCCGCACGCTGCGGCCGCAGCCTGCGCACTCCGCCGGGCCTCTGCGGTGGCGGACCGGCCGGCTCGGCGGGGCCGTCCCCGCGGCCGCCGTCGATACTGGTCAGCCGCCGGCCCGCCGTCCCTCCGGTCAGCGCTGCCTCGCGCCTGCGTTCCACCGGCGGCCTCCTGTTCGGCGATGTCGTGTCGTCCCCACCGGCCCCGTCGGCCTTCGGCCGACCGGTACGGCTGCGCCCCTCCTCGCCCGCGGCCGGGCCGCTCCTGTACGGAG
>NZ_JBHVVI010000226.1:0-6980 GCF_042883685.1 Kitasatospora sp. NPDC058190 | reverse complement strand
TCTTCCAGCAGTCGTACGTCATCGACAAGCGGATCACCCCGCGGTTCATGAAGTACGAGAAGGTCGACCTGTGGATCGGCATCGCGATCGTGATCGTCGGCGCCGCCGCGATGATGGGCTTCACCGCCGCCGCCTTCGCCGGGACCGACGGCTTCGGCCAGTTCTCCGACGCGGCCGCCGTGGCCAGGGGCATCGAGGACAAGGCCGGCCACCTGGCGGGCGTGCTGTTCGCCATCGCGCTGCTGGACGCCTCGATCATCGGCGCCTTCGCGGTGTCGCTGTCCACCGCCTACGCGATCGGCGACGTCTTCGGCATCAAGCACTCGCTGCACCGCGGGGTCAAGGGCGCCAAGGGCTTCTACGGCATCTACGCCGGCCTGGTGGTCGCGGCGGCCGCCATCACCCTGCTGTCCACCGACTACACCCAAGGTCTGATGACCCAGTTCGTCCAGGTGCTCGCCGGCGTGCTGCTGCCCTCCGCCACCGTCTTCCTGCTGCTGCTCTGCAACGACAAGGCCGTGCTCGGCCCGTGGGTCAACGGCCCCAGGACCAACGCCTTCACCGCCGCCGTGGTCGGCGTCCTGGTCACCCTCTCGCTGATCCTCACCGCCGCCGTGGTCTGGCCGGACATCAGCTCGGACGCGATCCTGTGGATCATGGCCGGCTGCGGCGTGGCGGGCGTGCTGGTCGCCGGGTACTTCTTCACCTTCGGCCGCCGGGGCACCAAGGAGGACCCCATCGACCGCACCGGCCGCGAGAACTGGCGGTTGCCCCCGCTGGAGACGCTGGAGAAGCCGGTGATGTCCACCGCCCGCAAGATCGGCATGGGCGCCCTGCGCGCGTACCTGCTGATCGCGATGATCATGGTCATCGTCAAGATCGTCCAGACCGCCATGAACCACTGAGCCGGACGCCGGGGGCGGCGGCGCCCCGAACGACCGCCGCCGCCCCCGGCCCGCCCCGGAACCCTCAACCACCCCGCGCCCGGGGGAAGGAAGGGAGCACGGCCATGCGCACCAACCCCCTGTTCCACCACTGCCCGAGCATCCGACTCGCCCTGCACGACGGCGTCGAGCGCGCCTACCGCCTCGACGACCCCGGCGCCTGCCCCCGTTCGGGCACGCCCAACAGCCCGACCTCCGCGTACGAGCCGCGCGTCCACCTGGCCTACCTGCTGGCCCGCCAGGGGCACCGCCCGGACTGGCTCGCCGCCTTCGCGGACCTCCCGCCGACCGCCGCGCACCGCCTCGCCCACGCCGCCGCCCACCACCGGGCCGCCGCCGCGACCGCAGCCTGAGGTTTCATCAATTCCTGCGCGTGTCAGCGCACTTGCTCATTTTTCATCGTTCCGTCACGGAGGTGACCTGCCATGTCCATCGTTGCCGCGTTCCAGCCCGCCCTTCCGTCCACCGAACCCGGCCGACTGCGCGCCGCCCTCGCCGCGGTGGGCCGACGCCTGGCAGCGAGCCCGCTGGACAACCCCGTCCTGCAGGCCGTCGCCACGTCGGCCGCGACCGTACCGAGCGGCCGCCCGTTGCCGATGCGGTCCAGCTGGCGGACCGTCACCGCCCCGGACGGGACGGCCCGGCTGGAAGCCTCCTGGCACCCGGGCCTCTGACCCACCACTCCCCCGACTCGTCCGACCCGACGAAGGAGCATCCGCCATGGCCGTGCGCTACCCCAGGCTCGACGCCATCTTCTCGGACCACGCCGCCGCCCCCGCCGTCCCGGCCACGGTGCGGCACCTGCGCCCCGCACCGGCCGTCCCGGCCGCCACGCGTCCCGTCATCGGCCCGGACCCCGGACTGGTGGTCGACCCCGATCAGCGCACCGTCACCGTCGACGGCCAGCAGCTCGACCTGCCGTACCTGGAGTTCGAACTGCTCGCGCACCTGGTCGGCAACCCGCTGCGGGTGCACTCCCGCCGCCAGCTGATGGAGACGGTCTGGGGCCGGCCGGACACCGGCGACACCCGCACCATCGCCACCCACATAGCCCGGATCCGCCGCAAGCTCGGCCCCGGCCACCGGGAGGCGATCGCCACCGTCCGGCAGATCGGCTACAAGTACGACCCGCGGCTGGTCCGCGCCGCCTGAAGCCGCTTGAGGTCGTTCGAAGCTGCCCGAACCGGCAGCCGTACCCACCGCACCACCGGAGGAGGACACCGCCATGACCGGAACCGCCCCGTTCGCACGGACCGGCAGAGGGACCGCCCTGTGCGGCGTCCTCCTCCTGCTCGGCCTCCAGACCGTCGCCCTCGCCCTCGCCCCGGCCCCGCTGCGGCCCTTCCTGTCCGGCGTGCTCATCGGCGCCGCGACGGCCGGGCTGCTGCTCGCGCTGCTGCTGGCCCGGAGCCGGCGGCAGGCGGGCCGCCCGCTCGCGGACCGGGCCGCCGCCGGTGAGGACGACACCCAGTGGTTCAGCGCCCGCACGCTGGAAGGCTTCCCGATGGAGCGGGTCCGCCCGCTGCTGCTCGCCCCCGGCGCCCCCGGCCTGAACCGGCTGTACACCGCCTGGGTGTTCGCCACCCACGGGCACGACCCGCAGTGGATCGCCCGCCACCTGGACCTGCCCACCCCGACCGCCCGGCTGCTGGTCGCCGCGGCCCGGCAGCACGCCACGTCCACCCTGACCGCACCGTCCGACAGGAGGCCACAGTGATCACGGCCCTCGACCACGTCCAGCTCTCCGCCCCACCCGGCAGCGAGGCCCTGCTGCGCGCCTTCTACGGCGACGTCCTGCAGATGGCCGAGATCCCCAAGCCCCAGCCGCTCACCGGACGCGGCGGGTGCTGGTTCGCCGCCGACGGCGGCCGGGTGCGGCTCTACCTCGGCATCGAGGAGCGCTTCCGTCCCAGCACCAAGGCCCACCCCGGGATGGCGGTCTGCGAGATCAACGAGTTCGCCGGACGGCTGGCCGAACTCGGCGCCCAGGTGGTCTGGGACGAGAGCCTGCCGCCCCGGCGCCGCTTCTACACCACCGACCCGGTCGGCAACCTGTTGGAGTTCGTCGAGGCTGCGGCCTGACCGGCCGGTCCGGCACCGGTCCATTTGCATACGGACGTCGGCAGGGAGCAGACTGCCCGGGTTTGTGCGCCGGAGGTCCGTCATGTCCTTGCTGAAGTCCGCCCCGGACCTGTCCCGGGGCCCGCTGCCGCCCCGGGCGTTGCGCCGCCGGGCCCGGACCGTCTGGGTGGACGCGGTCGTGGCGGCCGCCGTGCTGGTCCTGCTCTACCTGGCACTGCGGGTGGGGCAGGGCACCACGGTGCGGTTCGCCACCGCCCGGGACGCCACCGTCTCCACCGACCCGTCCCACCTGCCGTACTACGCCGCGCGCTCACTGCTGCGGATGTTCGCCGCGCTCGCCCTCTCGGTCGTCTTCACCTTCGGCTACGCCTACGCCGCCGCCCGCAGCCGCCGGCTGGAACGGGTGCTGATCCCGGCGCTGGACATCCTCCAGTCGGTGCCGGTGCTGGCCTTCCTCACCGTCGCGGTGACCGGCTTCCTCGCCCTGTTCCCCGGCTCCGTGCTGGGCCTGGAGTGCGCCGCCGTGTTCGCCATCTTCACGTCCCAGGCGTGGAACATGACCTTCGGCTTCTACCACTCACTGGTCTCGCTGCCGCGCGAACTCGACGAACTGTCGCGGTCGTTCCGGTGCAGCCGGTGGACGCGGTTCTGGAAGGTGGAACTGCCCTCGGGGATGATCGTCCTGGTCTGGAACGGCATGCTCAGCTTCGGCGGCGGCTGGTTCTTCCTGGTCGCTTCCGAGGCGATCACCGTCGACAACCAGCGGTACGCGCTGCCCGGGGTCGGCTCCTACGCCGGCGCCGCCATCGCCGCCGGGGACCTCGGCAGCGTCGGCTGGGCGATCGCCACCATGGTCGTCCTCGTCGTCGGCGTCAACTTCCTGTTCTGGCGGCCGCTCACCGCCTGGGCCGAACGCTTCCGCAACGAGCAGTCCGAGGCCACCGAGGTGCAGCGCTCCACGGTCCTCGACCTGCTGCGCCGCTCCCACCTGCCCGCCGTGCTCGGCCGGGCGCTGCGCCCCCTCGGACGGGCGCTGAACCGGGCCGGGCGGGTATTCGGCACCGACGACCGCCCGCTCGCCGTCCACCCGGCCTGGCAGCGGGCCGGGGACGTCACCTTCGCCCTGGTCTCCGGCGGCATCGTGCTCTGGGGCCTGGTCGACCTCGGCCGCTACCTCGCCCACCGCACCGGCCTCGGCGTCTTCGGCGAGCCGCTGCTGCTCGGCCTGGCCACCCTGGCCCGGGTGGTCGTGCTGGTCGCGGTGGCCACCGTGGTCTGGGTGCCGGTCGGGGTGAAGATCGGCTTCTCGCCCCGGCTGACCCGGATCGCCCAGCCGCTGGTCCAGATCCTCGCCAGCTTCCCCGCCAACTTCCTCTTCCCGCTGGTGGTCTGGCTGCTGCTGCGCACCGGCCTGTCGATCGACCTCGGCGGCATCCTGCTGATGGCCCTCGGCGCCCAGTGGTACATCCTGTTCAACGCCATCGCCGGCGCCATGGCCATCCCCAGCGACCTGCGCGAGGCCATGGACGACCTCGGCGTGCGCGGCTGGCAGCGCTGGCGGCGGCTGATCATCCCCGGGATCTTCCCGGCGTACGTCACCGGCGGCATCACCGCCTCCGGCGGGGCGTGGAACGCCGCCATCGTCTCCGAGGTGGTCACCTTCGGCGGCACCACCCTGACCGCCACCGGCCTCGGCGCGTACATCGCCCGGGCCACCGAACGCGGCGACCACCCGCACCTGCTCGCCGGGGTGGCGGTGATGAGCCTGTACGTCGTCGCCCTCAACCGCCTGCTCTGGCGCCGGCTGTACCGGCTGGCCGAGCGCCGCTACTCGCTGCAGTGAGGTTCCGTCCGATGCGCTTGCCGTTCCTCCGTCCCGTTGCCGTGGCCGCCCCCGCCACCCCCGCTGCCCCGGCCCCGCCGGTCGACGACGGGATCCTGCTGGAGACCGTCGGCCTCACCAAGGCCTACGCCGGGGCCGACGGCGAACTGCCGGTACTCTCCGGGATCGACCTCACCGTCCGGTCCGGCGAGATCGTCGCCCTGCTCGGCCGCTCCGGCTCCGGCAAGTCCACCTTGCTGCGCTGCCTGGCCGGCCTCCTGCCGCCCACCTCCGGCACGGTCCGCTACCGCGGCACCCCGCTCACCGGCGCCAACCCCGGCACCGCGCTGGTCTTCCAGACCTTCGCCCTGCTGCCCTGGCTGACCGTCCGGCAGAACGTCGAACTCGGTCTGGAGGCGCGCGGGGTGCCGCCCCGCGAACGCGCCCGGGCCGCCGACCAGGCCATCGACCTGATCGGCCTGGCCGGCTTCGAGTCCGCCTACCCCAAGGAGCTCTCCGGCGGCATGCGCCAACGGGTCGGCTTCGCCCGGGCGTTGGTGGTCGAGCCGGACGTGCTGATGATGGACGAGCCGTTCTCCGCGCTCGACGTGCTCACCGCCGAGAACCTGCGCGGCGAACTGATGGAGCTGTGGGACTCCGGCCAGTTCCCCACCCGCGCCGTCGTACTGGTCACCCACAACATCGAGGAGGCGGTCCTGATGGCGGACCGCGTCGTCGTCCTCGGCTCCCGCCCGTACGGCACCATCCGCGAAACCGTCGAGGTCGACCTCGACCGCCCGCGCGACCGCGACTGCGCCGCCTTCGACGAACTGGTCGACCGGGTCTACCGGATCATGACCGGCCGCCCCAAGGAGACCCGCCCGCCCGGCCGCCCCGACCCGGGCCGCCCCGACGCGGACCGCCCCGACCGCCGGACCCTCGCCACCACCCCGCTGCCCACCGCCAGCGTCGACGGCCTCTCCGGCCTCTCCGAGATGATCGCCCACCGCGACGGCCGCTGCGACCTCGCCGACCTCGCCGACGAACTCGGCCTCGACATCGACGACATGCTCCCCCAGGTCGACGCCCTCGACCTGCTCGGCTTCGCCGAGATCCACGGCGACGACCTGCTCCTCACCGAGGACGGCACCGCCTTCGCCCACGCCGACGTCCAGGACTCCCGCGCCCTCTTCGCCGCGGCGGCGGTGGAGGTGCCGCTGGTCAGGCTGATCACCAACAGTCTCCGCGGTGAAGCGGGCGCCACGGTCCGGGCCGGTTTCTTCCGCGATCTGCTCGCCCACCACTACACCAGCGAGCAGGTCGACCGGCAGCTGGAGACGGCGACGGACTGGGGACGCTACGCGGGCCTGTTCGGTTACGACGCGGCCCGGCGGGAGTACCGGCTGGAGGAGGCCTGCCCGGGGACAATGCTGCCGTGACGGCACGGCAACTGGAGAGAGGGCACGGGATGTTGAACAGGCGCGGGTTCCTCGGCTCGGTCGGCGCGGCGGGGTTGGTGGCGTACGCGGCGGCGGGGTCGGCGGCGGGGTCGGTGGCGGACGCCGGGACACCGAGCCACGAGCGGTTCATGGAGCAGGCGATCGAGGAGGGCCGCGGGAACGAGCGCTACCCCTTCGGGGCGGTGATCGTGCGCTCGGGCCGGGTGGTGGCCCGGGGTGTCGCGGCGGCGGGAAGCCCGACGCGACACCGCGGGATCGTCACCCACGACGAGTACGCGCGACCTCTGGGAAGCCCCGACTGGGAGGGCACGACCCTGTACACGACGGCGGAGCCGTGCCCCATGTGCATGAGCGCGTGCGCGTGGGCCGGGATCGGGCGGGTCGTGTGGGGGACGTCGATCGAAGGACTGCGTCGCACCGGCCTGGACCAGATCGACCTGTCCGCCACCGCCGTGGCCGACGCCGCCAAGTCCTTCTACCGCCCGCAGCTGTTGCTGGGCGGGGTGCTCGCCGAGGAGACCGACGCGCTGTTCCGCCGCGCCCGGGCCATCCGCGACGGGGACGGCGAGGAGCAGTCCTAGTGCTGCTCCGCGGAAGTTCGTGGAGGGGTGTTGATTAGATGGCCAGTCCACTGAGGTAGAGGTCGCCCGCGCAGTCGAGGGCTTCTTCCGG
>NZ_JBHVVI010000225.1:0-7045 GCF_042883685.1 Kitasatospora sp. NPDC058190 | reverse complement strand
TCCCGGAGCCGTACGGGCCGAGCCCGGTGACCGCGCCCACCAGCCGCATCAGCCAGGGGTAGAGCGGGAAGAAGGCGGCCGAGTTCTCGTAGTAGGTGGCCAGTGGCCAGCCGTGCAACGGGATCAGCTGCGGGTCGTAGCCGTTCTCGGCGATCCGCTGGTACCAGACGCCGTCCCAGGTGCCCAGCACGTCCCACGCGTGGGCGCCGCCGCCGCGGCCGACCTGCTTCTTCAGGTAGTCCCCGGTGTGGTCCAGCAGCACCAGGAAGACGGTCAGGCCGATCGCCTTGACCACCGCGTACGCGCCCAGCGCGGGCGCGAAGCGGTCCACCAGCGCCCCGAACCGACCGGGCACCCGGCCCGCCCGCTCCTCGGTCCGCTCCTCGGCCGGCGCCACCGGCGACTCGGGCTCGGTACTGGACGACTCGGTGCTCGATGCCGTGCTCATCTGCTCTGGGTACTCCCCGCCCCGCTCAAGGTGCGCGCGGCTCCGGCGCAACGATTTTCCCGTGAGCCTACGGCACGCCCCCACCGGCTCCGCCCTCCCCCGCCACCCTCCCCGCCGCCCGGAAAACCCCTGGCGCCCGGAGCGCGGCGCCCGCGACGATTCCGCCCATGCCGTCCCAGCCGCCGAAGCACCAGATCCGGGCCCTCCACACCGCCGACACGATCACCGTCTACCAGGCCTTCCCGCCGCACATCGCCGAACCGGCGGCGGCCGAGGGGCGGCTCCCGGAGGCGTTCGAGCGGGACCGGATGACCTGGATCAAGCCCTCGTTCCTCTGGCTGATGCACCGCAGCGACTGGGGCCGAAGTACGGGCCAGGAGCGGGTGCTGGCGGTGGAGATCAGCCGGGAGGGCTTCGACTGGGCGCTGGGGCGGGCGGTGCTGAGCGCCTACACCGGCCGGGTGCACGCCTCGCGGGCGGAGTGGAAGCGGGAGCTGCGGCAGAGCCCGGTGCGGGTGCAGTGGGACCCGGAGCGCGGGCCGAACCTGGGGGCGCTGGAGTGGCGCGCGATCCAGGTCGGGCTGCGCGGCGAGGCGGTGCGGCGCTACGCGGACGAGTGGATCCGGCGGATCACGGACGTCACCGCGCTGGCCGACCGGATGCGGCGGGAGCGCGACCCGGCGCTGCTGCCGGTCGAGAGGCCGTACCCGATGAGCGCGGCCGTCGCCGCCCGGCTGGGGGCGGCGACGGCCTGAGGTGCTCCAGGGCCTGCGTCAGCTGTGCAGGTAGACGATGCCGAGCTTGGTGAGTTGCCAGAGCTGGGCCGGGGCGCCGGTCTCCTGGGCGAGTTCGACGTAGGGGTTGCCCTTGGCGTCGAGGTCGGCCGTGGCGGCGAGGACCTTGGTGGGGTCGGCGGAGTCGGCGATCTCGTAGGTGCCGTTGCCGGCCGGCTTGAAGATCCAGTGCTGGTTGGCGCCGCCGTTGCAGCCCCACTGCTGGATCCGGGTGCCGACGGCGGTGGAGGCGGCGTTGGCGTCCAGACACATGTCGCGGTTGCCGCTGAAGTCCAGTTCGTAGCTGCCGCCGGCCTTGGCCTCCAGGACGAAGGACTGGTTCAGCGAGCCGCTGGCCGGGTAGCTGATGGCGGCCCGGCCGTTGGTGGAGTCGCCGTAGGTGCCGCCGCCGGTGAGGTCGAGGGCGTTGCCGGTGGCCGCGTTGGTGAGCTGGTACCAGGAGCCGTCCTCGGGGACGTCGCCGAAGGGCTTGCCGGGGGTGAGCGGCTGGATCGAGGTGGTGTTCTGCTGGTTGAGGGTGCAGTACGCCTCCGGCTGGTCGGGCTCGGCGAAGAACTGGCCGAGGCAGACGCCCTCACCGCGGTAGCCGGCCACCCGCAGGTGGTACGACTGGCGGACCATGTTCATGCACAGCCCGGGGATGCCGATCTGCGAGTCGCAGCCGTTGCGCGCCCACTCGGAGAGGTTGATGACGTCCCCGTTGGTGTACTCGTACGGCGAGCTGGTCCACTCCGCGCACACCTCGTGTCCGAAGGCGACCCGCCGCTGGTCCAAGTACCGTACGCCGGGCACCTGTTCGGCCGCCCCGCGGAGCGCGTCGCTGAACGTCGGCACCACCCAGTTGTGACCCCAGGCGAGGTCCTCGGGGAAGGCCGGGCAGCCGTCGGCGATCTTGCCCAGGTAGTCGTTGCGCCGGATGTCCGGGGTGATCGGGTTGAAGTACGACTGGTAGACCAGTTGGTACGAGGAGTCGGCGTACCCGGCCTTGCGCATGGTCTGCCGGATGTTCTGCAGCGCGGCCACGACCTTGGGCTGCACCCGCTTGGCGCGCTGGCGGATCTCGTCGCTGCCGATGGTGTCCCGGCAGCCCTGGTCCTTGGGGATCGGGAAGTACTGCGCGAGGCAGTGCATCATGATGCCGCTGAAGTCGAAGTCGTCGTTGGCGCCGATCGTGACGACGACCAGCTTGACGTCGTACTTGCCCGCCACGTCGGCGAGTTTGACGTCCTGCTTGGGCTCGCCGTAGTCACCGCTGCCCGAGCCGGTGATCTTGGCCAGCTCCGGATCGCTCACCAGGTCGCCGGTCTGGGCGCCGGAGCAGGCGAGGTCGATCGGGGTGACCCCGGGGATGTCGGTGGTGAAGATCTCCGACTTGGGATGGCGGTGGCAGTAGTTGGTGGGGCTGTCGGTCTCGGGGAAGTAGCCGTCGTTGGTGTCGGTGCCGGCGCCCTCCCCGGAGATGGCGCTGTCGCCCAGGGCGACGATCGCGGCCGGGCGGACGGCGTCGGGCGCCGGGGTCGGGGTCGGGGTGGCGTCGGCGAGGGCGGCGGGGGCGCCGGCCAGGCCGAGGGCGGCGACGAGGACGCCGGTGGCGAGCAGCGCCGCGGACCGGGATGCGCCCGTTCGCGTTCGCCGCGCCGCTGGGATGCGGAACCTGATCACACGCGACTCCTTGCGGGGGGTGGGGGGACCGCCCGGCCGGGGCGCCGAGCGGCGCGGAGCAAGAGAGGAGCAGGAAAGGTGAGCAGGTCTCACATTCTAGGTACTGACAAGTAGTGCAACAAGGCTTGTGACACCGCCACTCATTGACGCGACGACAGCGGCGGGGGCACGAAAAGAGCCGCCGTTCCGCGCCCCAGGAGGGAAGCGCGGAACGGCGGCTCTCACCGGCCGAACCGGGGGTGGAATCAGCCCACGTTGGCGCAGTGGTTGCCGAACGCCGGGTTCAGCAGGCCCACGGCGTCGACGGTGTTGCCGCACAGGTTGACCGGGATGTGCACCGGGATCTGGATCTGGTTGCCCGAGATGACACCGGGGGAACCCGCGGCGACACCCTGGGCGCCGGAGCTGGCCATCGCGGTGCCGGCGCCGGCGGCCACGATGCCCACCACGGCCGCGCCAACGGCGGCGGTCTTCTTGACGCTCATGTGAGCCTCCTGACTGTTCAACAGAGATGCACGGGGAGTGCGACATCTAGAACGAGACCCGTCCGGGGCGGTTGCGACGGTGCGCCCGCTGTCACCCGTCCGGAGCAATGGGGCCGCTGACCGGCATTCGGGTGATCTCGGGTGATCGAGGGACCGGGCCGTTTCCCGCAGCGCACTGCCTCGTTCTCCCTGACGAAGACGATCCAACCGGCCCTACTCCTGAATCGAGTACCGCCCATGCGCAGCTCGCCCACGGCCTCGTCGGCACCGAGGCCGCCGGCAAGTCGGTCGACGTGGCGGGCCCTCTGAACCCGGCGTTCGGCGACACCGCCTGAACGCCTGACCGGGAATTCCTGGTCGCGCCCTTGTCCGAACCCTTCCCGGCCGTGCGGGAATCGTTCGCCAGGCGCTGGAAAAACACGGCGGCTGCGTCGACGCCCGAGCCATGGGCGGAACACGCCGGTGTGCGCCGTCGGAGTGACAATCACGGCAATCCCTGAAGCCAACGGACGAGTATTCCCGCTCGCCCGACTCCCGACAATTCCCTTCCGTCGGGCGGAAATCGGAGGAAAAACATGCTCAACTTCAAGAAGGCCGCCGCCCTGTCGCTGGCCGCCACCGGCCTGGTGCTCGGTTCCGCCGGCGGCGCGTTCGCCAGCGCCGGTGCCGAGGGTGTGGCCGCCGGCTCCCCCGGCGTGCTCTCCGGCAACCAGATCCAGATCCCGGTGCACATCCCGCTCAACATCTGCGGCAACACCGTCGACATCGTCGGCCTGCTGAACCCGACGTTCGGCACCCACTGCGCCAACATCGGCTGAACCCGCGGTCGCCGCACCGGCGACAGCTGATTCACCGAGCCCGTGCCACGCCCGCCGCGTCGGGCGCGGCACGCTCCACCCGTGTGTGATCGAGGAGATCAACCCCCATGCAGAACGTGAAGAAGGTCGCCGTCCTCTCCGCCGCCGCTGCCGGCCTGGTGCTGGGTGCGGCGGGCTCCGCCGCCGCCAGCGCGGGCGCCGAGGGCGTGGCCGCCGGCTCCCCCGGCGTCGTCTCCGGCAACCAGATCCAGATCCCGGTGCACATCCCGGTCAACCTGTGCGGCAACACCGTCGACGCCGCCGGCCTGCTGAACCCGGCCTTCGGCAACAAGTGCGCCAACGTGGAAATGCACCCGAAGCACGAGGACGACTGCTGATCCCCGATCGGCACGTGTTCCGGCCGAACTGCCCCCCGACCAGCCGGCCGGGGGGCAGTTCGGCATCCCCGGGCGGGCCGTCCCGGGAAACCCCGATCCACTGAAGGGTGAACCGCATGGTTTCGATGAAGAGCGGGGCGGGCCTGGCCGCCGCCGTGGGTGCCGCGGTGCTGCTCGGCGCCGGTTCGGCGCAGGCCGCCACCGCCACGGGCCGGGCGCCCGCGGCGGGCCCGGCCACGCTGGCCAAGACCGACGTCGGGCAGGCGCTGGGCGGGACGACGGCCGGCCTCGGCTACGGCGTCGCGCCGATCAAGAGCCTGCGCCTGGACCCGTGGGCCAACTCCTCGGCCGACGTGCTCAACAACGGCGCGACCGTCCAGCCGGACCAGGGCCTGGCCCCGGTGGGCACCGGCACGCTGACCGGTCCGCTGAGCGGGGGCGGCGGCGTCAAGGACCTCCCGCTGATCGGCGGGCTGGCCGGCGTCCTGCCGGGCTGAGCCCGGGCACGGCGGAGCCCGGCACCCCCTCTTCGCACCAGGGGTGTCGGGCTCCGCCGTGTCCGGGGCGGCTCGGCTCAGAGCCGGGTCAGGCCGGCCAGCCCGCTCTGCTGCACCACGCCGGCGGCGGTCGCGGTGGTGGTGTCCGTCAGGTCCGAACGCTGCAGGACGCCGGTGGCCGTCGCGGTGGTGGTGTCGGCCAGGTCGTTGACCTCATCGGTGGCGGAGAGCCGGCTCTTGTCACCGCCGAGGCTGGCGGTCGCCCCTGGCACGGCCTGCACGGCGCCGGGCACCAGGCGCGGGTCCACCTCGTCCACCTTGAGCCGGCCGTCGGCGAGCTGACCGGTGCCGTCGTGGACCAGCGCCAGCGGCTTGCCGACGTCCAGGCCGGGGGTCCTGGCGTTCAGCGGCGCTGCCGGGGCCTCCAGCAGCACCTCGCCGAGGTCGGCACCCTGGTCGACCAGCGGCAGCGGCAGCCGGGCCTTGGCACTCGGGCCGGCCTTGCCGGTGGCCAGCTGGGGCACCAGGTGGTCCGGGAGCAGCCCGTTGTCGGTGGTCCGGCCGGGCACCGGCGGCATGAGCAGCGAGGTCGGGATGTCGGAGTGGAGGTGGCTGCCCAGCGGGGCGAGCGGCACGTCCGCCGGGACCTGCTGGGTGGCCAGCTTGTCCTCCAGGGCTCCGACCTGGTCGGGGCTTGCCGGGGCGGCGCAGGCCGCTCCCTGGGAGGCGAGCACGCCCGCACCGACCGCCAGCAGCATCGCGCCGGCCCGCTTGGAGAACTTCATGCTTTTCACCGTTCTGCCTGTCCGTACTGAAGGCGTACTGGAGATCTGGGGAAGGGCTGCGGGGCCGCAGCCGGAAAGCAATCTGCCTCAACGAGTGACCGTGAGTTCGGATTGCGGGCGTTAACCAATTCGGACCAATAATCCGACCGGAAACCACCCTCGGACGCGCCTCCCGGACTCTTTTCAAAAAACCCCGTAACCTTCCGTGCCGTCATTCTTTGATCTGGACGTCAGTGACTGCAGACCGGGTCTGAGCGTTCTAAGCGTTGCTACGCACGGAAACCGAAAGCATTTCAGAGAGGGATCTCCCATGATCCAGAAGTCCTTCGCCGCCGCCGGCCTGGCCGTCGCCGCGCTGGCCGGTGCCGCCGCCCCCGCTTCCGCCATCGCCGACTCGGACGGCGCCGCGGCCTCGATCGAGGGCAACGGCGGCACCAACTTCACCGGGACGGTCGGGAACAACAGCCCGAACTTCCACTTCCTGGACAACGCGAACGTCTGCCTCCCCGAGATCCACAACATCGCCGTCGGTGTTCTCGGCGTGGCCGTCCCGGTCGAGGTCCCGATCGCCAACAGCGGTGGCAAGCAGTACTGCACCCAGGGCCAGGGCACCCAGAGCCACGGCGACGCGGGCGTGTCCCACCTGGTCGGCTGACCGCTCCCCGAGCAGCTCTCCCCCGCACCACCCCCCGAACCACCCTCGAATCGCTCCCCGATTCACCCTTGAGAGGAAAACCGGAAATGATCAAGAAGTCCCTCGCCGCCGCCGGCCTGGCCGCCGCCGCCATCGCGATGTCCGCCGGCTCGGCTTCCGCCATCGCCGACTCGGACGGCGCCGCCACCTCCGTCCAGGGCAACGGCGGCACCAACCAGACCGGCACCCACGGCAACGGCAGCCCGAACTTCCACACCCTGGACAACGCGAACGTCTGCCTGCCGGAGATCCACAACATCGCCGTCGCCGTCGCCGGTGTCGCGGTTCCGGTCGAGGTGCCCATCCTGAACAGCACCCCGAAGCAGATCTGCAACGTCGGCCAGAACACCCAGTCCTCGGGCGACGCGGGTGTCTCGCACCTGATCGGCTGATCAAGGGGCATGGCACGGACGGAGGGCCCGGGGAGGAAGGTCTCCCCGGGCCCTCCGGGCTTGCGGGACGAGGAATCCGACCGGGCCGACGGC
>NZ_JBHVVI010000224.1:0-7067 GCF_042883685.1 Kitasatospora sp. NPDC058190 | reverse complement strand
TGAGCGCCGCCTGCCTCCCAGGCTCCGCCCCGGCGGGCTCCGGCGAGGGCGGCGGCGTGCCGTTCGCGTGGGAGAACGTGGCGCTGCACGCCTCCGGCGCGTCGGCGGTGCGGGTGCGCCTGACGCGGTCGGCTGCCGGCGCGCTGGCGCTCGCCGTGGCCGACGCCGACGGCAGGCCGGTGGCCTCGGTCGGCGCGCTGACGGTGCGCCCGATCGCCGCCGAGCAGCTGGCCGCGGGCTCGCGGGTCGGCCGGGACGAGCTCTTCCGGCTGGACTGGGTGCCGGTGAACGCTCCTGGCTCTGCGGAGTTCGTCGAGGTCGCCTCGCTGGCGGAGGTGCCGGCGGACGTCCCGCCGGTGGTCGTGATCGAGATGGCCGCCGCCGAGGTGCACGCACGAACGGCGCGGGCACTGGAGCTCGCCCAGGCTTGGCTGGCGGAGGAGCGGTTCGCAACCTCGCGGCTGGTGTTCGTGACGCGCGGCGCGGTGGCGGGCGAGGACCTGTCGGGCGCAGCGGTGTGGGGCCTGGTGCGGTCGGCGATGACCGAGGAGCCGGGTCGCTTCGGCCTGGTGGACCTGACGGGGGAGGCGGAGCTGCCGTCCGGGGCCCTGGGCCTGGACGAGCCGCAGCTGCTCGTCCGTGACGGGGAGACTCTCGCGGCCCGGCTCGTCCGGACGGAAGCGGCGGCCGACGCGGCTGTGTGGCCGAGCGAGGGCACGGTCCTGATCACGGGCGGCACGGGTGGCCTCGGCCGTCTGGTCGCCCGGCACCTCGCGGGCGAGCACGGCGTGCGCAGCCTGCTGCTGGTGAGCCGTCGGGGCGCGGACGCCGAGGGCGTCGACGCGCTGCTCGCCGAGCTGGCGGAATGCGGGGCGCACGCCGCCGTCGAGGCCTGCGACGTCGCCGACGAGGCCGTCATGGCCGACCTGTTCGCTCGCCACGACATCCGCGCGGTCGTGCACACCGCCGGCGTGCTCGACGACGGTGTGATCGCTTCGCTGACCCCCGAGCGCGTGAGCGCCGTCCTCCGACCGAAGGCGGACGCGGCCTGGAACCTGCACCGGGCCACCGAAGGCCTCGACCTCGACGCCTTCGTCCTCTTCTCCTCCATGGCCGGCACGTTCGGCAGCGCGGGCCAGGCCGCCTACGCGGCGGGCAACGCCTACCTGGACGCCCTGGCGCTCCACCGCCGCTCGCTCGGTCTGCCCGCCGTCTCCCTCGCCTGGGGCCCCTGGTCCGACGTGGCGGGCATGACCGGCACGCTCACCGACGCCGAGCGCGAGCGGATGACCCGTGCCGGCGTGCCGCCGCTCGACCCGGAGCACGGGCTGGCGCTGTTCGACGCGGTCGCCACCGGCGCCGAGCCGGGCGTCCTGCCCGTCCGGCTCGACCTGCCCGCCCTGCGGGACCGGGGCGACGTCCCCGCCCTCCTGCGCGGCCTGGTCCGGACCCCGGCGCGCCGGGCGGCCACCGCCCCCGCCGCGATCGACCTGACCCGGCGGCTGTCGGGCCTGGGCGGTGAGGAGCGGCGCGAGGCCGTCCTGGACCTGGTGCGCGACCAGATCGCGCTCGTGCTCGGCCACGAGGGCCGGTCGACGGTGGACCCGTCGCGGGCCTTCCAGGACCTCGGCTTCGACTCGCTGACGGCAGTCGAGCTGCGCAACCGGCTGCGGACCGTGACCGGTCTCCAGCTGCCGGCCACCGTCGTGTTCGACTACCCGACCGCCCACGCGCTCGCCGGCTTCCTGCTGGAGGGCCTGTTCGGCGCCGCGGAGACCGTGGAACTCCCGGCGGCCCTGCCCGTCCCGTCCGACGATCCGATCGTGCTCGTCGGGATGGCCTGCCGCTATCCCGGCGGCGTGGCGTCGCCGGAGGACCTGTGGCGCCTGGTGGCCGACGGCGTGGACGCGGTGTCGGAGTTCCCGGCCGACCGCGGTTGGGAGGTCGAGACGCTCTACGACCCGGACCCGGACCACAGCGGCACGTCCTACACCCGGACGGGCGGATTCCTGCGGGAGGCGGCGGCGTTCGACGCGGCGTTCTTCGGGATGAGCCCGCGCGAGGCGCTCGCGACGGACGCGCAGCAGCGTCTGCTGCTGGAGACCTCGTGGGAGGCCTTCGAGCGGGCCGGCATCGACCCGGTGTCCCTGCGCGGCAGCCGGACCGGCGTCTTCGCGGGCGTGATGTACGCCGACTACGCGAACCTGCTCGGCGGCGGTGAGTTCGAGGGCCACCAGGGCAGTGGCAGCGCCGGGAGCGTGGCCTCGGGCCGGGTGTCCTACACCCTCGGCCTGGAGGGCCCGGCCGTGACGGTCGATACGGCGTGCTCCTCGTCCCTCGTCGCGATGCACCTCGCCGCCCAGGCCCTGCGCAGCGGCGAGTGCACGCTGGCCCTGGCGGGCGGCGTGACGGTGATGTCCACTCCGGCGACGTTCGTCGAGTTCTCCCGGCAGCGGGGCCTGGCCGCGGACGGCCGCAGCAAGGCCTTCGCCGAGGCGGCGGACGGCGTGGGCTGGGGCGAGGGCGTCGGCATGGTCGTGCTGGAACGGCTGTCGGACGCCCGCCGCAACGGGCACCGCGTCCTCGCGGTGCTGCGGGGGAGTGCCGTCAACCAGGACGGTGCGTCCAACGGCCTCACCGCGCCGAACGGTCCGTCGCAGCAGCGCGTGATCCGCCAGGCGCTGGCGAGCGCCGGGCTGTCGTTCGGCGACGTGGACGCCGTCGAGGCGCACGGCACGGGCACGACGCTCGGTGACCCGATCGAGGCCCAGGCGCTCCTCGCGACGTACGGCCAGGACCGCGACGTTCCGCTGCTGCTGGGTTCGATCAAGTCGAACATCGGCCACTCCCAGGCTGCGGCCGGTGTCGCCGGCGTGATCAAGATGGTGCTGGCGATGCAGCACGGGGTGCTCCCGCAGTCCCTGCACATCGACCGGCCCTCCACCCACGTCGACTGGACGGCCGGCGCCGTCGAGCTGCTCACCGAGCGCATCGACTGGCCGGCCACCGACCGGCCGCGCCGCGCGGGCGTGTCGTCCTTCGGGATCAGCGGCACCAACGCGCACGTCGTCCTGGAGCTGCCCGAGTCGGCGGAGCCGGGGAACGAGGCCGCACCCGGCCTGCTGCCGTGGGTGGTGTCCGCCAAGTCCGAGGCGGCGCTGGACGCACAGCTCGCGCGGCTCGCGGATGTCGGGGAACTGCCCTCCGCGGACGTGGCGTTCACCTTGGCCGGGCGGTCGGCGCTGCCGCACCGCACGGTGCTCGTGGACGGTGTGGCGGTGGCCCGAGGGGTCGCGGCCGACGGCAGGACGGCGTTCCTGTTCTCCGGGCAGGGCTCGCAACGCCTCGGTATGGGACGGGAGTTGTACGACCGGTTCCCGGTGTTCGCCCGGGCCTTCGACGAGGTGTGCGGGGCTCTGGAGCTTCCGGTTCGGGACGTCGTGTGGGGCTCGGACGAGGAGCAGCTGAACCAGACCGCGTACGCCCAGGCCGGGCTGTTCGCCGTCGAGGTGGCGCTGTACCGGCTCGTCGAATCCCTCGGCGTGCGCGCCGAGTTCGTGGCCGGGCACTCGATCGGTGAGGTCGCCGCGGCGCACGTCGCCGGACTGTTCAGCCTGGCCGACGCCTGCGCCCTGGTGGCCGCCCGAGGCCGTCTCATGCAGGCGCTGCCGTTCGGCGGTGCGATGCTCGCCGTGCAGGCGACGGAGGACGAAGTGCTGCCCCTGCTGGGTGACTTCGTGTCGATCGCCGCCGTCAACGGCCCGCGCTCGATCGTCGTCTCGGGAACGGAAGACGCCGTCGCGGCGATCGAGGCGCACTTCGCCGACCGCCGGACCACGCGCCTGCGGGTGTCCCACGCGTTCCACTCCCCGCTGATGGACCCGATGCTGGCGGACTTCCGCGAGGTCCTCAACGGGCTGACCTACCGCACCCCTTCGATCCCGGTCGTCTCCAACCTGACCGGTGAACTCGGCGACGAGGACCTCCGCACCCCCGACTACTGGGTGCGCCACGTCCGCGAGGCCGTCCGTTTCGCCGACGGCGTCCGCACCCTCCACGAGGCCGGCGTCCGCCGCTACCTCGAACTCGGCCCCGACGCCGTCCTCACCGCGCTCACCGCGAGCGCGCTGCCCGACGACGCCGAGACCGTGGCCACCCCGGCTCTCCGCAAGGACCGGCCCGAGGAGGCGAACCTCCTCCAGGCCCTCGCGAGCCTGCACGTCCACGGCGCGAAGGTCGACTGGCGGGCCCTGCTCGCCGGAGCCGGCCGGCACCTCGCCGAGCTCCCGACCTACCCGTTCGAGCACCGGGACTACTGGCCGACGGGCCTGCCCGCCGGCCGGGGTGCCGAGTCCGCCGGGCTCAGGAACGCCGAACACCCGCTGCTCACCGGCTCGCTGGAGCTGGCCGACAGCGACGGCCTGCTGTTCACCGGCCGCCTGTCGGCGCGCTCCCACCCGTGGGCGGCGGACCACGTCGTCATGGGCTCGGTCCTGGTGCCGGGCACGGCGCTGGTCGAGCTGGCCGTGCGCGCGGGCGACGAGGTCGGCTGCGACGTCGTCGAGGAGCTGACGCTCGCGGCGCCGCTGGTCCTCCCGGAGACGGGAGCCGTGCAGCTCCAGGTCGCCGTCGGGGCGCCGGACGACGCGGGCCGCCGGCCCGTGACCGTGCACTCCCGGCCGGGTTCGGGCGGCCTGCACCCGTGGACCCTGCACGCCGGCGGCGTGCTCGGCACAGGCGCGGCACCGGCGGCGTTCGACGCCTCGGTGTGGCCGCCGGCCGGCGCCGAGCAGGTCGACCTGACCGGCCTCTACGACGGCCTGGCGGAGGCCGGGTTCGGGTACGGCCCCGCCTTCCAGGGCCTCCGGACGGTCTGGCGCCGGGGCGACGAGCTCTTCGCGGACGTCTCCCTGCCCGAGGGCGTCGAGGGCGGCGCCTACGGTCTGCACCCGGCCCTGTTCGACGCCTGCCTGCACACGCTCGCCGTGGGCGGCGGGCTCGGTGAGGGCGGCGCCGGGGTGCCGTTCGCGTGGGAGGACGTCGCGCTGCACGCCTCCGGGGCGTCCGCGCTGCGGGTCCGGCTGGCGCCGTCGGCGTCCGGCGGGCTGGCGCTCGCCGCGGCCGACACCGAGGGCCGGCCGGTCGCGTCGGTGGGCTCGCTCACCGTCCGGCCGATCGCCGCCGAGCAGCTCGGCGCCGCCCGCCCGGTGGGCCACGACGCCCTGTTCCGCCTCGACTGGGTGCCGGTGCAGGCGCCCGCCGGCGCGGACGTGGCGTCCGGCGCCGTCGAGCCGACCGCGCAGGCGCTGACCGAGCTCGCCGCACGGTCCGACGTGCCGCCGGTGGTGCTGGCCGAACTTCCCGCCGGCGGGGCCGAGTCGGTGCACGACCGGGCGGCCGCCGTCCTGGAGATGGTCCAGACGTGGCTCGCGCACGACGGTTTCGCCGCCTCGCGGCTGGTGTTCGTCACGCGGGGCGCGGTGTCCGGCGCCGACCTCGCGGGCGCCGCGGCCTGGGGCCTGGTGCGCTCGGCAGCCTCGGAGGAGCCGGGCCGGTTCGGCCTGCTCGACCTCGCCACCGCCGAGACCGGGCTCCTGCCCGCCGCCCTCATCGTCGATGAGCCGCAACTTCTCCTGCGTGACGGCGAGTTGTTCGCCGCCCGCCTCGCGAGGGAGGAGCTCGCGACCGAGGCCCCGAGCTGGCCCGCCGAGGGCACGGTGCTGATCACCGGCGGCACCGGCGGCCTCGGCCGCCTGGTGGCCCGGCACCTCGCCGCCGAGCACGGGGTGCGCAGCCTGCTCCTGGTCAGCCGCAGCGGCGCCGCCGCCGACGGCGTGGCCGAACTGGTCGCCGAACTCGCCGGGCTCGGCGCCGAGACGGCCGTCGAGGCCTGCGACGTCGCCGACGAGGCCGCCGTCACCGGGCTGTTCGCCCGCCACGACGTCCGCGCGGTGGTGCACACCGCGGGCGTCCTGGACGACGGGACGATCGGCTCGCTCACGCCCGAGCGCATCGGCGCCGTGCTGCGCCCGAAGGCGGACGCCGCGTGGAACCTCCACCGGGCCGCCCAGGGCGTCGAGACCTTCGTCCTGTTCTCCTCGGCGGCCGGCACGCTCGGCAACCCCGGCCAGGCCAACTACGCGACGGCCAACGCCTTCCTGGACGCCCTCGCCCGCCACCGCCACTCCCTCGGCCTGCCCGCCGTCTCCCTGGCGTGGGGCCCGTGGACCGGCACCGGGGGCATGACCGGCACCCTCACCGAGGCCGAGACCGAACGACTGGCCCGGGCCGGCATGCCGCCGCTCACGCCGGAACTGGGCCTCGCCCTGTTCGACGCGACCACGGCCGGCACGGCACCCGCCGTCCTGCCGCTGCGCCTCGACCCGGCCGCCCTGAGCCGGCGCGGCGAGATCCCGCCGCTCCTGCGCGGCCTGGTGCGCGTGCCGGTGCGGCGCGGCTCGGCCGCCGGCGCGGACGGCGGGACGGGCGGCGGCGCCGAGTTCGTGCGGCGGCTGTCCGAACTGCCGGACACCGAACGGCGAGAGGCGCTGCTGGAGGCGGTCCGCCGCCAGGTGGCCGCGGTCCTCGGCCACGCCGAGGCGTCCGGGGTGGACCCGCAGCGGGCCTTCCAGGACCTCGGCCTCGACTCCCTCACGGCAGTCGAACTGCGCAACCGCCTGGGTGGGCTGGTGGGCCTGCGGCTGCCGGCCACGCTGGTCTTCGACCACCCGACGGTGGCAGAGCTGGCCGACCACCTGTTCGAGCGGCTCGGCCTGGAGCCCGAGCCCACCGCGGGCCCGGCCGCCCTGCTGGCCGAACTCGACCGGTTGGAGCAGGCGTTCGGGACGGCGGAGGTCGGCGGATCGGACGAGGCGCTGATGGACCAGGTGGCCGCCCGCCTGGAGGTGTTGCGCTCGAAGTGGCTCGCCGTCCGGAGCGCCGCTGCCGCCGATGGTCCCGCGGGCTCCGGGACCTTCGACTTCGAGTCGGCTTCGGACGACGAGATGTTCGACCTGTTGGACAACGAACTGGGCCTCGCTGACTGACCCGGCCCCACCCCTTCCCGC
>NZ_JBHVVI010000223.1:5000-7103 GCF_042883685.1 Kitasatospora sp. NPDC058190 | reverse complement strand
GTGCCTGAACTATAACATTTTTGGTGCGAACTATAACATTTTTGGTGCGAACTATAACATTTTTGGTGCGAATTATAACAAAAAAATCCTTTTGTTATCGATGGATTTTTGTCATAATGAAGAAGCTCGAAAGGGAGGAAATTGTGATGAAAATTTTAGAAAAAAACGAAACACAGAACAACCATTTGGTGACTAAGTCGAATATGCTCATTGAAGCAAATTATAAATTAGGCGTGGTAGAACAAAAAATCATCCTTTGTCTGGCGAGCCATATTACACCTGCAGATTCAGATTTCAAAACCTACACCCTGCCTATTCAGGAATTTTCAGATCTCCTAAGCTTAAAAGGAACACCCAAATATACAGAACTGAAGCAGATTACGAAGGATTTGATGAAGAAGGTATTTGAAGTGCGGATTAAAAAAAAGGTCATACAGGTTTCGTGGCTCAGCTATGTAGCGTATAACGAAACGGAAGGAACTGTAGACATAAGGTTTGATCCCTTCCTGCGGCCGTACCTGCTTCAGCTGAAAAGGGAATTCACAAGCTACAAACTTGAGAATGTGGTGAAGCTGAAAAGCTCCTACGCCATAAGGATATATGAATTACTGAAGCAATATGAAAGACTGAAGGAAAGATCCTTTTACCTGAAGGACCTGCGCAAAATGCTCGGGGCTGAGGATATCTATCCTGCATACGGAAACTTTAAGCAGCGTGTTCTTGTACCAGCCCAGAAGGAATTGAAGGCTAAAACGGATATATCCTTTGAAATAGAAGAAATCAGGACAGGACGAAGAGTGGATAAAATCAAATTTTTCATTACTTCAGGAAGCAATGGAAAACCTGATCAATTGGACCTGCTTCAAAATCATTTGCAGGAATTTGCCGATACGTTTATAGAGAAAGTGAAAAAACTCGGCTTAAAGATGGGGGTAAGGTTAACGGACGAAGTCATTCTTTCATGGGAAAAGCATGGACAGGACAATGTAATGAGCCTCCTGGAGAAAATACAGGACCGCAAGGACATCGAAAACCCCGTCGGATACATAACCAAGGTCTTAAAGGCAGCAAACAAGGATAATGATGAATCAGAAGACATCCTTATACGCTTAGTATCTGACTTCAGAAAATCAAAAGAAGTACTGCCTGCTTGGTATATACGGGAAAAGTCCATTGAAAAAATGGAGGAAGTACTGAAATTGGATCATGAATCAGCAGCAGTTACATTTGAAGAAATTAAAGAAGAATTATTTGAAGTTCTGCAAATTCAGGAGCCGGAGGCTGAAAGTGATTCAGTAGAGGAGCTAGAAAAGCGCAAGCGTAAGTTCGAAAAGCAACTTAAGAAATTAAAAAAAGGCACCCATTAATGAGTGCCTTTTTTAATTGGATGACAAAGGCATCGTATAAAATAAGAAGAAAACAACGTTAGAAGAAAGGAAGAAAAGAAGAAAAGAAGAAAACAACGTTAGAAGAAAAAAATAAAAGAAGAAAGGGTGATAAAGGGATGGCGATTACTATTACAATGGGAATTCAAAAGGGAGGCTGCGGAAAATCCACCACAACCGGCATTCTCGCGCACTTGTTGAGCAGAAATGGATATAGGGTCCTTGCAGTGGATATGGACTCACAGGGCAACCTTACAGAGCTTCTGTCTGAGCAGCCTTCAAATGAGTATATGGGCAAGTCCGTGCTGGAAGCGATGCAGGAAGATAATGTTGAGGGCTACATACTGAATATCAACGATCACCTCGATCTTCTGCCTGCCAACAACTTTTTGGCAACTTTCCCGCGCTGGCTGTATACGGGAAAAACATATAAAGGCGATACGATCCCTTTTAGCGGGAATCCAAGTTCTGTCTTAGATCATGCTTTGAAGTCCGTCAGGGACAGATACGATTTTATCGTTATTGATACTCCTCCCTCCTTAAGCGAACAGACAACAAATGCACTGTGTGCCAGTGAATACGTGGTTGTTTTATTCGAATGTTCAAATTGGTGCTATTCAGCTATCCCGAATTTCATGGATTCTATCCATGGAGCCAATGAATTCGGAAAGAGAAATACTCAGGCGATCGGCGTGCTGCGCACGATGAATGATGTAAG
>NZ_JBHVVI010000222.1:0-7341 GCF_042883685.1 Kitasatospora sp. NPDC058190 | reverse complement strand
GACAACGAGAACGCGGGCGACCAGCCGGGCATCCACCACCGTTCGGGATGCACGCAGTGATCAGACCTGGGTCCAAGACTCACTCCTGATCACTTAATTGGAACGGTTCAGACGGGCTTCCACGGCGTGCTCCTCGGTACGTTGTCCGCTGCTGCCCTCTAGGACAGGGCAGCCGGGCAGGCTGTGACAGGTACCGATGTGACGCGCGCCACCCCCGGGTGGGGCGGCGTCGAACGGGAGGCGTTTCCATGACGGGATCGGCGGATGCGGCGGGATCGATGGACGCGACGGACGCGGCGGACGCGGTCGGGTACCGGCCGCTGCTGTTCTCCATCGCCTACGGCATGACGGGCTCGGTGGGCGACGCCGAGGACCTCGTCCAGGACACCTTCCTCAACCTGACCCGCGCCCAACAGGCCGGCACCGCCATCACCAACCTGAAGGCGTACCTGACCACCGCGGTGACCAGGCTGGGCATCAACCACCTCGGCTCGGCCCGGGTGCGGCGCGAGACCTACGTCGGCCAGTGGCTGCCCGAGCCGGTCGTCGCCTTCGCCGACCGCCCCGGCGGCCCGGCCGAGCACGCCGAGCTGACCGATTCGCTGTCGATGGCCTTCCTCGTGATGCTGGAGGCCCTCTCCCCCGTCGAGCGCGCGGTGTTCATGCTGCGCGAGGCCTTCGGGTACGGCTACCCGGAGGTCGCGGAGCTGACCGGCAAGTCCGAGGCGAACTGCCGTCAGATCTTCGCCCGCGCCAGGAAGCGCCTGGCGGTGAGCGCGGACGCCCCGCTGCCCCCGACCCGGCGCGCGGAGGGCGACGAACTCGCCCGCCGCTTCTTCGAGGTCGCCGCCGGCGGGGACCTGGAGGAGCTGCTCGGCATGCTCGCCCCCGACGTCGTCCTGCACGGCGACGGCGGCGGCAAGGCCCAGGCCATCGGCCGCTCGGTCGACAACCCGCGCCAGGTCGCCCAGTTGCTCGTCAGCGGCATACGCCGGATCGCCGCCCTCGGCGCCACTCTGGTGCCGGCCCGGGTCAACGGGCACCCGGGCATGGTGGCGTACGACGGCCAGGGGCGCGTGCTCAACGTGGTCGCGCTCGACATCGTCGACGGCGCGGTGCGCGGGATCCACGCGGTGGCCAACCCGGACAAGCTCGGGCACCTGGGCGAGGTGTCCGACCTCGGGCTGCGGAAGGTGCGGCAACGGTAGGGGAATCATCTAGACTCCCCGCTTTGATCAACCATGTCGAAACGGGGAGACCGGTATGAACATCCGTCAGGTGGGCGCCGCAGCCCGCGTCATAGGCCGCCGCAACGCCCTGCGCTACCTGGCGATCGGCGTCGGGTCCGCGCTGGTCGCCGCCTGCTCCAGCGGCGGCAGCAGCAGTGGTGACGGCGGGAAGACGGCAAGCGGCGGCCCGGCCGCCGCCCCGCCCACCGGTTCCGGCGACTCCCCCGCCCCCACCGCCGCCCCGCCCGCCACCGCGAAGCCGACCGTCGCCGACCGCGCCTTCGACGCCTTCGTGCGCGGCGACTGGACTCTCCAGTCCACCAGCTCCCGGGGCAAGCCCATGCACGGCAAGGTCACCGTCCAGACCGACGGCGGCGGCAACGGCGGCTGGACGATCACCTGGGACGGCCAGACCGGCAAGGCGGGCACCTGGCGCGGCAGCTTCCTGCTGCGCGGCGGACACCTGGCGCTGGACTTCTTCGACGGCCCCGGCCCGCTGGTCAACGAACACCGCTCCCCCGAGGCCCTCAGCGTCCCCGCGACGGTGGGCGACAGCGTCCAACTCACCCTGCCCTGGCAGCCGCCCGGCTCCAACGACAGCAGCCGGGAGAACCTGGCGGTGACGTATGACGGCACCACCCTGACCATCGTCCACACCGCCGGCAGCAGCAGGACCACCCACGTCTGCACCCGCGCCTGACGCACCGCACCCCCCGGGGCACGGCGCTCAGACGGCGTCCTTGGGCGTGCGGTAGGCGGTGAGGCGCGCCACGTCGGGCCCGACGCGCCGCCAGGGGCCCCGGAAGGCCAGCACCGCGATGGCGGCCGTCGGGAAGCGGCCCCGCATCCGGGCCAGTTGGCCGTCGTCCTCGGCCTCGCCGGCCAGGGTGTCGGCCGCCTCGTGGATCACCGGGTTGTGGCCGAGCACGAGCAGGGTGCCCACGTCGTCCGGGGTCTCGGTGAGCAGGGCGATGAGCTGCTCACCGAAGCCGATGTCGTAGAGGCGCTCGTCGTAGACGGTCTCGGGCTCGGCAGGCAGTTCGGCGGCCATGAGCGCCCAGGTCTGGCGGGTGCGCACGGCGGTGGAGACCAGCGCGAGGTCCGGGGTCAGGCCCTGGTCGGCGAGCCAACGACCGGCCGCCGGGGCGGCCTTGCGGCCCCGCTCGGCCAGGGGGCGGTCGTGGTCGTCCACGTCGGGCCAGTCGGACTTGGCGTGGCGCACCAGGACGATCCGGCGCTGCTTCTCCTCGGGCACGGGCTGCTCCGTGTTCTGCGTACGGGCGCGGGGGCTCGGCTGCCGGATCCGCAGTGGTGCGGCCGACAGTCGTGGTGACCCGTCCCAGGGGGTCGTGGAGCGGGTGCGGTCGCCTCACCCCGCACCCGCTCCACTCAAGCGACCCCGACCGTAGCGGAGTTGGCGCCGCACCTCACGGCTTACGAGTCCTGCAGGCGCACCGCCGTGCTGCGGATGGCGGGGAGCTTGGCGTAGAGGGCTTCCCCGGGGCATTCGGTGGCGAAGCCGTCGCGGTGGCCGGAGATGGCGGCGAATTCGACGACTTTGCCCTTCGGGTAGAGGCTGGCGTCGGAGCCGGAGGTGAGCTGGGCCTTGCCACCGGCCGACCGGCCGGTGAGGCCGAGCTTCCACGCGGCGATCTTCGCGAGGCCGTCCTGCAACGCCTGCGGCGGCTCGTCCGAGGTGTAGGTGCCGATGGCGGCGACGCCGGCGGAGTCGGTGTTGAAGCCGAGGGTGTGGGCGCCGAAGACGGGCTGGTCGACGCCGCCGGCGCGGCCCTCGTAGACGGTGCCGCAGCGGTCGACCAGGAAGTTGTAGCCGATGTCGCGCCAGCCGTTGCCCTGCACGTGGTACTGGTAGATCGACCTGATCACCCGGGGGGCGTCGGAGCAGGCGTAGTCGGTGGCGGTCGCGGTGTGGTGGACGAAGACCACCTTGACCGGGCCGGTGTACACGAAGCCCTGTTCACGGATGGACTCGTCCGCACCCCAGCCGGCCCGGGTGACGATGCCGGGGCGCGGGGCGGAGGCGGTGGCGGGAGCGGCCGGTCGCTCGGGCAGCGTCTGGGCGTCGGTGGAGACGGCTCCCTGACCGGGGTCGACGAGTTCGACCCGCAGTCCGCGCGGAAGGCCGGCCGGACCGGGGTGCACGTCCACCGCGACGCCGTCGCTGAGGCCGGTCCACAGCGGGGCGGTGGCGCCGTGCGGCGCGGACTCGGGGCCGTCCAGGGCATCGGCCTCCAGGGTGTGCCAGTCGCCCCACCGGCCGGTGGCGGCGTCCCGGGTGCGGACCCGCACGGAGCCTTGGGCGAGGGCGTCGGGAGCGCCGTCCCAGACCACGCCGAGAAGCTCGAACGCACGGGTGGCCCGGGGCGCGACCGCACCGCTGGCGGTGAGGGGGACGGAGGTGACCGAGCCGCCCCCGGCGGAGGTGCGCGGTGCCGGGGCGGGGGCACCCGAGCTGTCGGCGGCGGCGGGGGGCTGGAAGAGCAGGGCGGCGATGCAGCCGGCGAGGACGGCTGCCGGGATTGAGATCCTCATGGAACGGATGGTCACCACAATTCATCGCCCCTGCATGTCGTCGGCGGTCGGCACATCGTCACGCCAGGAGGCCGGCGCACGAGGACGGGGAACCGGGAATGCCTGGTCGAATTCGACCGGTCGGGCGGTTGGCACCGGCATCCGCACGTCCCTTCAAGAGCTCCGCCATACGGGGGATTTCGGTCGGCGGCGGCGTCCGGCAGGCCCGGTTCCGTCGCGGGCGTGACGGCGCGAACGGCGGCGCGGACCACACGGGGCGACGTTCGTCCGTGCTCCGTAATCCTTTGGGCCGGTGTGGTTAATCCGCGGCGGCGTTCCTCACGGTCCGGTGGTAAAGGAGCGTATTCAGAAGATCCGTTTTGAGGATCATCCAGGAGCGTCATGCGAATTCGAATCACCACCCTGGTCCTGTCCGGACTGACCTCGGCCGCCCTCGTATGGGGCGCGGGCGGCACGGCCTTCGCCTCGCCCGTCACCGACCACAGCGCGGCCGCCGGTCCGACGCAGTCCCAGGGCGAATGGGTCGACAGCCTTCTGCGCCTGGCCGGGGAGGGCAGCACCTCGGCGGACGGCGCCCAGACCTTCACCAGCGCTTTCCAGCCGACGCAGGCCGTCCGTCCCTCCCACCGGACCGACGACGCCGAGCCCGGGACAGCCCCGGCCGACGGCCAGGAGCCGGGCTCCGCGGCCCCGGCCGACAGCCAGGACCTGGCCTCCGCGGAGCCGGCCGACGCCGCGCAGCCGGATGACACGGCCAGGCCCGACAGGCAGGCCCCCAGGGGCGAGCGGCCGGCGGAGCAGATGCCGTCGACGCTTCCCGCGGACATGGGGGCGAACGGCGGCGAGAACTATGCCAGGTCCGGGCACGAGAACCACGGCCACATCAACCACGGCGGCGAGTTCATGTGCCTGCCCGGCTTCCCGGCCGGCCATGGCGAGCACGGCAAGCCCTGCGAGCACGGGGAACACGGCGAGCACGGCAAGCACTGCGAGCCCTGCGAGCACGGCAAGCCCGGCGAACACGGCGAACACGGCGAACACGGCAAGCCCGGCGAGCACGGCAAGCACTGCGAGCCCTGCGAGCACGCCAAGCCCGGGGAACACGGCAAGCCCGGCGAACACGGCAAGCACTGCGAGCCCTGCGAGCACGGCAAGCCCGGCGAACACGGCGAACACGGCGAACACGGCGAGCACGGCAAGCCCGGCGAGCACGGCGGCCAAGAGCAGAACCAGGACCAGAACGCCAACGCCGCGCAGAACCAGGGTCAGGACCAGCACGTCGACGTCACCGTCGTCGTGCAGAACACCGTCGCCAACAACCTCAACAACAGCGCCAACAACAGCGCCACCAGCAACTCGAACAACTCCGCGCACAACAGCGCCCAGAACACGGCCATCAACAGCCAGTCGGCCTCCCAGTCCAACCTGAACAAGATCAAGCTCGTCGCGGAGGAGGTGGAGGCCGTGCCGCCGCACAAGCCGGCCCACCACAAAGGGCACAAGCACGAGGTGAAGCCCGGCCACCACGGCGAGGAGGACCACGGCAAGGAACACCACGGCAAGGAGCACCACGGCAAGGAGCACCACCACGGCGAGCTGGCCCAGACCGGCGCCCCGAAGACCCCCGTCGTGCTCGGCCTCTCCGCCGCGTTCCTCGCGGCCGGCGCGGCGGCCACGCGGATCAGCCGCCGGCGCGCCTGACCGATCCGGAACACGGGAGAGCGGTAGCGCTCGACCACACGCGTGACAGCGGCCCCCACCAGGCATCGCCCTGGTGGGGGTCGCTGCCGTGGGCGCGGGTTCAGACCGGCACCGGGCCGCACATGTCCGCACGGTCGCGCGCTTCGTCGGCCCGGATCTCCCAGATGCCGTCCGCCACCTCGACGGACCTGGACCGGATCTCCTCGGACAGGTCCGCCGGCCACCGGGTCCCCTCCGACCACCGGGCCCCCGTCACCTCGGTGCCGGCCAGGTCGGCCGTGTGCAGGTCGGCACCGCTCAGATCCGCGCCCTGCAGACGGGCCCCGGTCAGGTCGGCGCCCCCCAGGCACGCATTGCACAGGACGGCATGAACGAGGCGGACATCGGTCAGATCGGCCTGGACCAGCACCGCGTCCGTCAGGTCGGCCCGCACCAGGTTGGCGCCGCGCAGCCGGGCACCGCGCAGGTCGGCACCGATCAGCTGCGCCCTGAACAGGTTGGCGTCCCGCAGCACGGCACCGCGCAGACCGGCTCCCCGCAGATCCGCACCGTTGAGGTCGGCACCGAGAAGATCCGCACCGGCCATGGCCGCGCCGGCCATGGCACCGTTCGCCAGGTCCGCCCCGCGCAGGTCAGCGCCCGCCAGCTGCCCACCGTGCCGGACCCGCCGGTACGGCTGGAAGGCCAGCGCCGCCCGCAGCATCGCCAGGAAGCCGGGGCGCGGCCACACCGGAGCGGGCGAACAGAACGGCGGTTCGGTTCTGGCGATGTAGCCGAGGACCTGACGGCCGAAGGAGTCAGCGAGCATCGACCGCTCCCTCCTCCCGAACCGCCTCCACACCGACCGCGCGACCGGACGGGGCGCCCGGCCTCGCCCGGGGCACCACCACGGCCTGAGGCTCGTCCACCGTGGCCCGGCGGGCGAGCTGCTCCAGGATCTTCGGCGCGGCGATGCCGACCGTGACGGCCCCGATCGCCCCGACGATCTGCCCGCCGGCCGCGTACACCGCCGCCAGACCGACACCGACGCCGAGCCGGATCGCGACCGCCACCAGGTACGGCGCCAGCGCGAGCCGGCCACGCCGCTTCCACGGAAAACCGCGCGAGGCGTGGATCGCCGCGTACAGGTCCCAAGCCTCGATCAGCCCCGACCCGAGCAGCCCCCACAGGCCCGCATGCCAGGTCGACATCCTGCTCCCTCCAACCACGTGCGTACGGCGGGCCCGGCGTGGCACCCGGCCGCCCGCCACCGGGAAGTCTCGTCACGTGTCGGACCGGCCGTCAATTCACTTTTCGATCAACCACGTTCGAGCGAATCCATCCGCTGACGGCGCCTCGTCGAAGACGCCGCTGACGCTCAACTGCCGCACGGGGTACGGTCCCCGGCATGACCTCCCCTCCCGCGGACCACACCGATCCCGACGTCACCCTCGTGCTCGCCGCCTACGCGGCGTACGCCCGGGGCGACATCGACGCCGCCGTCGCCGACCTCCACCCCGAGGTGGACTGGGTCGAGCCCGAGGAGTTCCCCGACGGGGGCCCGCACCGGGGCGCGGACGCCGTCCACCACTACCTGAGCGCCTCCTACTCGATGTGGCGCGAACTGCACTCCGAGCCGGTCGCCCACCGGCGCGGCGAGACCGTCGTCATCGTCCACCACGTGCACGGCGTCCTCACCGACGGCAGCCCGCACGACATCACCGTCGCCGACGTGTTCACCGTCCGCGACGGGCGGATCGTGAGCATGCACGCCTACGCCGACCCGGCCGAGGTGCTGTAGCGCGGCACCCCGCCGACCAGGAGTAGTCCACCCCTGGACGGGCGCGGCGTAGGAAGTCGGCCCGGCCGACTTCCTACC